>JBEKJN010000067.1:0-11731 GCA_050011235.1 Verrucomicrobiota bacterium
CACAGCCGGAAAGCCTGATTGCGATTGGCGCCGGCGTCGCCGTCGAGCAATTCGGTTACGGCTTTGGATTCACGGCGTTCATGCTTTACATGATTTACATCGCGCGCGGCGAACATGCGACGGCGCATTACGCGATTTGCACCGGGTTCATGGCGCTGGGCATGATGCTGCCGGGGATGTGGAGCGGCCGGCTGCAACAGTGCCTCGGCTATCCGCATTTCTTTATCTGGGTGATTCTGGCGACAATTCCCAGCTTCCTGATTGTGATGAGGATTCCGTTGGATTATGATTTCGGAAAACGAAGCGTGCCGGCATAACCCGTGAACCCTCCTGCCCCAAGTGCCCGCTGGAAATTGCCGGTTCGCTGGCTGGCCGGTTTGACCACGCTGGTTTATACCCTCTCGCGGTTCGTGCCTTGTTCGACTTCCGGCCATAGTCCGGTTTTCACCCTGGACGAATCCTGGGTGCAAACCCTGCATCTCGCCTTTGCGCAACACTGGCAGTTTGGCCGCGACCTCGTTTTTACTTTTGGTCCGTGGGGGTTTTTGTGTGGTGGATATTATCCGCCAACGTTCATGGTTTCCGTGATGGCGTGGGTAGCGCTGTCATTCGTTTTTTGGTGGTGCCTCTGGCGGATGTCCCGCCATTTCTGGATGTCCGAATCCATGGCGTGGCTGTGGATGATGGGATGCATCGGTGTCACGGGGTTGCCGGTGGACCAGGATTTCGACGTTCGGCTGGATGCCTGGGCACTGACGTTGTTGTTTCTGCACTTTTTTGCAGACGATAACGCCTTCTCCCTTCCGAAAATTCTATTGGTGGCGTCGCTGGGCTGGCTGAGTTTGACCAAATTCACCGGCTTGCTGATGGCGGCGGGAATTGTGCTGATCATCGCGGCGGATGACGTGTTGCGCCGTCGCCGGGTTCCCTGGATGGTTGCGGTGTTTGGCCTCAGCGTGCTTTTTTTCTGGCTGGCTGCCGGACAACACTTGAGTTCGTTCGGGCCGTTTCTATCCAATTCGTGGCAGATCACCAGCGGCTATACCGAGGCGATGATGAACGGCGGGGAAACGGAACTTTGGGACGCGGGAGTTTTTTGGCTGGCCGCGGCGGCGGCGTGTGTCCCGGTCGGCCTGGCGGCGTCCGTGAAATACCGCCGGTTTGGCGCCTTGCCGTTGATCGGTTTGGGGTTTGTCCTTTTCCTCGGCTTCAAGCACGGCTTTGTCCGGCATGACCAACACGAATCCGAGGCGGTGCTCGTGGTGTTGTTGATTGGATTAATGGGCCTGGCGGCGGCGTGGCCGCTTTTGCGAGGCAGGAGCGGGAGAGTCGCGCTGATGGGCTGGCTGCTGGGGTTGATCATTTTGACGTATGCCTCGTTGTCGTTCGGCCGTTGTGTTCCCGGAAAAGGTTTGTTCGCGCGCTTTGTCGAAACGCTCGACCCCCGCGTTGTCCTGTCTCCGACAAAGTTGTTTTACGCGGCGAGTGACTTGAAGACGGCCTATGAGCATCGTCTCGCCGAAATCCGTGATGAATATCCCCTGCCTGAATTGGACGGAGGAGTAGATGTGTACCCTTGGGATCAAGCCGTCATCTTCGCCCACGGCTTGCGTTATGCTCCGCGCCCCGTTTTCCAAAGCTATTCCGCCTACACGCCGGCACTGGCCGAAATGAACGCCGCTCATCTGCGCAGCGGGCGCGCCGCCGACAACCTTCTGTTTGCCCTGCGAACGTTGGATGGGCGATATCCTTCGCTCGACGACGGCCTTTCCTGGCCTGAACTGTTGACCCGATACGACATCCAAGGTGCGACAACAGCCTTTGTGCTTGTGAAAAAATCCGCCACACCCAGAGAATTTCACCTGGTGCCCCTCAAGGATATACTCATTCGTTTCGCCGAACCGGTGGCGCTGCCGGCCGCCAGCAACGGCCCCGTTTGGGCCGAACTGGAAATTAACAAAACCCCGCTGGGATCTTTGATCTCCGCGCTCTACAAGCCTCCTGCCTTGGTGCTGGCGGTGTCCCTGCGGGATGGCCAGCGACTTTACTTCCGTTTGGTTCCCGGCATGACTCGCGGCGGGTTCCTGCTGTCGCCATTAATCAGTGACAACGCCTCATTCGTTGCGCTGGCCACCCAGGACGGGCGCAGCCTGACCGGGGCCGAGGTGACGTCCATGACCGTTTTCGCTTTGACCAAGTCCGGTTCGACCGCTTGTTATCAATCGCCGATGCGGTTGCGCTGCTACCGGCTGGATTATCCGCCGCCGGGCATAAAAAACGGGGAGGCCAAATCATCCGATCACCAGCCGGAGTGACTTGGCGGTTTCACACACCGCTTCGATGGCACAACCTTGCCGCCCTTAGAATTCATTGCGCTGTTCCAACCGGGCGGTACGCCAAGCCACTGACGGAAAAGAATTGCATTGAACACGCCAATCTTTCCAGAATCCAAGTTCACAATGAAATCAAACTGTTTCAACCGTTTTGGCCGGGCGCTCGTTGCTGTGTTGCTGACGGGCGCGGGGCTGCCGGGATTCTTGCCGGCTGCGAACGCCGAATTGTCGTTTGTTTTTACCAACCACCCGGCGCAGCCCCTGCCGCGCCGGCCAAGCATCATCTTGATTGTTGCCGACGGCCTCGGCTACGGCGATTTGAGCTGCTACGGCCAGACCAAATTCCAGACGCCGAATCTGGATCGGCTTGCCGCGGAAGGCGTCCGTTTCACGGGCTATTACGCCGGCGACGCCGCGAGTTCGCCGTCGCGCGCGGCGCTCATGCTCGGCAAGGATTCGGAACATTTGCGGCAGCGCGCGGACGTGGACATTCCGCTCGCGGCAAACGACACCACCGTCGCGCAGCTCTTGAAGCAATCCGGCTATCACACCGGCTTGATTGGCGAATGGGATTTGGGCGACGACGCCACCGGTGGCGCACCCTGGAAAAAAGGTTTCGATGAGTTCGCCGGTTATTTCGACTCAGGCGAGGCCGAAAATTATTACGCCGACTACATCTGGCGGTATGATGCGACGACCCATTTTCAGGGCAAGGCATCGGTATACGCAAATGTCGGCGACAAAAAGGGCCAATATATTCCCGATCTGTTTATGACGATGGCGATGAATTTCATCAAAAACAACCAGCCCGACCAGTTCAACCGTTACCGCCCATTCTTTCTGCTGCTGAACTACAAAATTCCGGGCACTGGACGCGGGCAGGTCCCGACCGACGCGCCTTACTCCAACGAACCGTGGCCGCAGCCGGAGAAGAACAAGGCCGCCATGATCGCGCGGCTTGACGGCTACATCGGCCAGTTGCTGGAGCAGTTGCAACAGTTGGACCTGACAAACGACACGGTGATTTTCTTTACCAGCGACACCGGACCCGGAAAGAACGCTGGCGTGGATCCGAACTTTTTCAAGAGCGCCGGGCCGTTTCGCGGCGGGCGCGGCGAACTTTGCGAAGGCGGACTGCGGGTGCCGATGATTGTCCATTGGCCGGGAAAAATTCCCGCCGGACAAATCAGTGATTTCCCGTGGGCGGCCTGGGATTTTTTGCCGACGGCAACGGGCATCGCGCTGACCCAATCGCCGACAAACATTGACGGCATCTCCGTTTTGCCGACACTGGTTGGCCAGACGCAAACCAACCGACTCGAGTTTTTCGACTGGGAACTTCGCGGGCGTGAATCAGTGCAGGCTGCGCGCATGGGCGGTTGGAAAATCGTGCGTCCCAAAGCCGATGCACCGTGGGAGCTTTACGATCTCAAAAGTGACCCGGGCGAAACCCAAAACGTCGCGGAAAAATATCCCAAAGTCATATCCTCATTTGAAGAAACGCTGAAAAATTTCGATAATTCCAGACACGGACAGCCGGTTTGGCCGGCACAGGATTCAACCAATCACAACCTGTGAGATTTAATGTGCCGCGTTGCCTGGCAATGGCGCGTTCACGTTGCGTTCCTGCTCGACTTTTTGGACCTCAAACCTCATCCACAAAATCGCCAGCGCCACGCCCAGCAAAAACGCCGCCAGCACAAACCACGGCCATTGGTAACGATGCGGGTTTTCATTTGGTCCATTCATCTTAATCCTGATCTTAATCCTTTTCGGTGGCGATTACGATTAAGAACAAGATCAAGATTATGAAGAAATTCAATCGTCTGAAAACTCGACCCGCGCCAATTTTCCGTTAAGTTCTCCGCGTCGCGACCATGCACGAAGCCGGATCGCCAGAAAATCTGCCGCCGCCGCCGGCGAACGCTGACGGTGACCCTCCGTATGCCCTTTTGAGGAATCGGGATTTCGCGCTTTATCTCATCGGCCGTCTTGTGGCCATGCTCGGCCAGCAAATGTTCGCCATGGCCCTGGGCTGGGAAATTTATGAGCGCACACGCCAAAGCAGCTACGGCGCGCTGGCGCTGGGCCTCGTGGGACTCACGCAAATGATCCCGATGTTTTTGTTCACGCTGCCGGCGGGGCACGTCGCGGACAATTACAACCGCAAACGGGTGGTGGTGCTGATGACGGCGGTGATCGCGGCTGCGAGCCTTGGCGTGGCCGTCATCTCCGCGCTCCGCGCGCCGGTCTTCTGGATTTACCTTTGTCTGTTCATCGGCGCCACGGCCCGCACGTTCATGTGGGCGGCCAACGCGGCGTTTCTGCCGCATCTGGTGGATCGCAAGGATTTCCCGCGCGCGGTGAACTGGAGTTCCGCCGTGTTCCAACTGTCCTGCATCGTCGGCCCGCTCGCGGCGGGCGCGATCATCGCCGTGGCCAAACATCATTCGGCATCTCCGGCAGCGCTGGTATATGTGATTAATGCGCTGGCGTCGCTGGTTTTTTGCGTTCTGATCGGCATGGTGCGCCGGCAACACACCGTCGCGGTCAAGGAACCCATGACACTCCAGGTGCTGTTGACGGGTTTCAAGTTCGTCTATGCTAGCAAAATCATTTTGGGAATCATCACGCTCGACATGTTTGCGGTGTTTTTGGGCGGCGCGACGGCGCTGCTGCCGATCTTTGCAAAAGATATTTTGTTCGTCGGGCCGGCCGGACTTGGATTTTTGCAGGCGGCGCTGCCAATGGGCTCCTTGCTCTGCGCATTTATATTGAATCACCGGTCGCCGCTGCAAAAGGCCGGGCGCGCCATGCTTTGGGCGGTTGCGGCCTTTGGACTGGCGACGATTGGATTCGGATTTTCGACCTGGTTTTGGTTTTCACTGCTCATGCTGTTCACGTGCGGGGCGGTGGACAACATCAGCGTCGTGGTGCGGCACACGCTGGTGCAGATGCTCACGCCGGACGACAAACGCGGACGCGTCTCCGCCGTCAACAACCTCTTCATCAGCACGTCGAACGAACTGGGCGGGTTTGAATCCGGCACCGTGGCGCAAATCTTCGGGCCGACGATGGGCCACACCATCGTTACCGGCGCGGTGATTTCCGTCGTGTCCGGCGGGATTGGGACGATGATTGTCGTCGGCGCGGTGGCGTTGATCTGGCCGCAAATCCGGCGTTACGGGAAACTGGCGTGAACACGGATTCTTTTTGACGCGAATTGCGCGAATGAACACGAATTTAGCCGGAACTCCGTTCCGAGCTGCCAAGAGAAATTAAGTCGGAAGCCCCGCTCTGTGGACGCGAATTCGGAATAAAAAATTCCGCATGGAAATCCTTTCCCTGTTGACTGTCCGGGCTTAATAGATGTTAGGCCTCAGGATTTCACATAAGAGCCCGATGTTTGGTAAATGTTACGACTTTTGTCCTTTTATCGTGCTCGTCGTAGTAGAGGATATAGTCCTTCTGGACTCCCCACCATGATTTTGGGAGTTTTTGAAAAACCCAAGCGACGTGCCTGCCAGTTCCATCTTCCAAATAAGTCGTGTAGATGTCTTGCGGTGGAATACGCTGTGAACGAATAAAGCTCTCAACGTCGTCAGAAATCAGCTTGAAATTGGGATAGCGGTGCATCGGATAATAACTGGCTAAGGCTTCATGTTCAGCCTCGCATCCGAGAAGACAGACGAGTTCATTAGAACCAAGAGGAATAATGGGATTCGCCAAACTTTCATAGCGTGTGCGGCCTAACTATTTATTATCAGGCGGTTCATGCACAGCGCTGTGCACGGTTAGTTTCTATAAACCTTTCTGCTACCATGACGTTATGAAAGCAGACTTGCGAATTTCTGTCAAGGATTACCGGCCTCGGTTTTGCAGTCGAAGGAAACAAATATCGAGGACGAGGAGGAGGACGAGGACGATTGAGAAGGAAACATCGAACATTCAACATTCAACATCGAACATCGAAGTCGGGCCGTGCTGGAAGCCGGCGCTCGGCGCACTTCAACTTGACGCGGCGGCCAAAGAGGCTTTTCATTCGGGCATGAAAAAAATTTCGTTTTGGCTTTTCATCCTGGCCTTTACCACGATGGCAGCCCGCGCGCAGGACGCCGAGACGACTGAGCGCCTCAACAAGGTGGAAGGTTACGTGCAGGATTTGCTTGCGGCGCAGGCCGCACAGGACAAACGCATCGAGGCGCTGGAAAAGGAAGTCAGCGACCTGCGCGACAAATTGAACCAACCCGCCGCCAACGACAGCGCGAGCCAGGACGATTTGAAAAAACTTGCCGGGCAGGTCCAGGAACTTGCCAAAAAACAGCAGGCAGACAATGACTTGATTCTGAAGGAAATCGAGAAGCTGGGCAAAGTCGGCGGCGGTTCGACTGTGAGCCACAGACCGCCACCGGAAGTTGCGACGACAACTTCAACGGACAATCCACCCCCCGGCGGGCCGCAGAAGGGCTATTACTACACGATTCAGGACAAAGACACGTTGTCAGCGATTGCCAAGGCGTATCGCGTGCAGAACATCAAAGTGACGGTGGACCAGATTTTGAAGGCGAATCCGGGATTGGATGCAAAAAACCTGATTGTCGGGAAAAAGCTTTTTATTCCTGCACCGGCGCAATAATCGGAGCTGGGAGTTGGCAGATCGGAGATGGGGAAGCCACGGGTTAGCGCAGCAACAGGAGAAAAATCACAATGGCGGGCGTGGTGCGATACGCCCAACGTGTTCAGTGGGGAAGTTTGAAGTGGACGACCAGCACGCCCGCCGCCGCGACCAGACAATAGTAGCCGAAAAATTTCCAACGTCCGCCTTCCAGCCAGCGGGAAAGCCATTTCAAAGCCAGCAGTCCGGCAAGGAAACTGAAGGCCATGCCGACGAAGCTCGGTGCCAAAAGATGCAGCGCGGAACCATGGCCGATCAATGCGTGTTCTTTGAACAAACGAAGCATTTCTTTTCCGATCGCGAGCGGCGTCAAAACCACAGCGAGCGCGAAGCTGAATTCCTCCAGTTTCTGCTTGGGCAGACCGAGCAGGAGTCCGGTGGAAATGGTCGAACCGGAACGTGAGAAGCCGCGAAAAGGCAGGCAGATGCCTTGCACGATGCCAATCCAGAATGAATGCCCTATTTGAATTTCAGAATGGCGCGGCGATTTTTCTTCACGCAGTCCAGCGTAAATAATCAACACACCCACTGCTGCAAGCGCTCCGGCAATCAGCGGCAGATTCGAGAACAAATCCTCAACCTCTGCGTGCGGCGCGCCGCGCATGAAAATTTTCTCAATGACCAGTTGTAGCCCGCAGAAAACGATTCCAGTGCAGATGGTCGCAATGATGACTTGAATTGTGAACCACTGAAATTGTGCCTTTGAGGCAAAGTAATCGCGTTTCCAGCCGCGCCAGAAATAAACGATCACGGCGAACATGGTTCCGGTGTGCAACATGACCAGCAACATCGTCATTTCGGGAATCGACGGATCCAACTTCATGAATTTTTCCGCAATGATGACATGCGCCGAGCTCGAGACCGGCAGCAGTTCACACGCACCTTGAATCAGCGCCAGAATCAGGATTTGAAAATAATTCAGCATGTTCGTGAAATCTTTTCGCCAGCTCCAAAGATGGCAACGGCCATCCCGTCATGGCATGGCGCGTGGTTAGACTCGAAACGCGGTCGGCTGGCAAGGAGAAACAGTTCGGGACGGCTACTTTTTTGATCCCCAAAAGGCTTTGTTTTCCTCGGCGTGTTGTTTGACCTTGAGCTGGCCGAGGATGGAATGCCAGCCGATGTAGATTTTGTGCCACTGGGTCTCGATGCCGCGCAGGGCGCCTTCGCTCAATTCGCTGAGGAAGCGCAGCGATGGCGCGTTGCCGATGAGCGCGTGGACTTCGTCACGCGTGGGCGAGGCGACCTCGACGGCGGCGTAAATCAATTCCAATTCCTGCACGATGATGCTTTTGATTTCGAGAAAATGGTTCTCCTCCGTCGGCCCGAATTTTTTGTTGCGGGCGACGGAGACAAAGTGGTTGAACTGTTTCCAGCACTCAATGTGAGTTTCAATTTGAGTGACCAGTTGAGTGAGTTCTTTGGCGGTCATAGGCGTGATCAGGTTGGCAACGGCGAAAGCGCGGTTTGCGGGAAAAGGAAAATGACGGCACCGCCGCGCAACTCGCGGGCGGTGATGCGCAGGCTGACGAACTGAATGGTGACCTCGGCGAGCGGCATTTGGGCCTCGCGCGCCTCACGAAAGAGGGCCAGGACGTCCCGTCCGATTGCGCGCAGCAAGTCTTTTGAATAGGCGGAAGAAACGGTGGACGTGACCACATTGCCCTCCCGATCCACGGCAATGCTGCCGCTCGGCAGTTGCTGGACCGCTGCGCGGGAACGAAAGCGGAATAGTCTTTTTAAGAATCCCATGACGCGACAAGTTTTTTGCTTTTTTCAAACAACGGTCCGGCTTCAACGTTCGGCGGCCAGCCGACGAGGAACGATTTGTCCTCGCGGGGTAAAACGAGCAACTGGCGTTCCAGATTGTTTCCACCAAGGTGTGACAACGGTCCGGCTTCAACGTGTTCGCCGAGCCGTCTGGCGACTTCCACGGCGCGGCGCGTCCAATGGGCAAACGGCTGGACGGATTGTGTGCCCAAAGCTTCGACTTCACCCCGGCCTTCAGTTGGGACGGCGATAACGAATTCCGCGTTTTCGCGCGTGAGCAGCGCCAGTTTCCAGATGATTTTGCGGTGCCCGGCCTCTTCGACGGATTCAGGTTCGACGGGGTTGGCCGTTTCGTCCATGGCTTGCGCGGATTCGAGGAGCAGGGCATTGACGGATTTGGTGATGGTGTGTTCGCGGTTGGGTTCGGCAGGCAGGTTTTCAAACGTGCCGGATTTCCACGCCAGGATTCTCCGGAACGCCACCTCGCCACGCGCACCCTCGGCCTCGGCGTCAATCAATTCGCCGTCCTGAATCCACAATTTTGCCACGAGCGCGCCGCGCGTGAGGCGCAGCACGGTGGAACTGCGCGAGAGACATTCCATCTGGATGATGTCCATGAGGCTTTTGCTTTGAATGCCGCGAAAGCCGCCTTCGGTTTCACGCCCCAGCAGCGATTCGAGACAATCCAGATACATCTGCAGGTTGCGCTGCATCTCGGTTTTGAGCCAGAACAAGTCCACGCCCAGCGCGTAAGCGCGGGAACGGAATTCCTCGTCTTCCAGCGCGCTCAAGACGACTGTGCGCAGTTCGGGAAAGCGGCGGCGGACGATGGCGAGCACTTGCAGTCCGTCAATGCGCGGCATTTTCAAATCGCAAATCAACAGCCGGAACGGCTCGGTTTCCATCAGTGCCAGGGCGCGCGCGCCGGACGTTACGGTGCGGATTTCAGGCTTGCTGGGAAGATGCGTCAGTATCTCGCTGCTCAACTTGAGCCAGTCCGTGTCGTCGTCCAAAACCAGGATTTTATGCCTTGTCTCCATTCCGATGGCCACAATCGCTAACGCCGTTGCTGCACAAATACAAGCGCGAAAAAGCGCTAACGGCATTATTTCTTGGCAGAAGCAATCGCCGTTCCCGCCGGGTGGAAAACATTTAAGGCCGCATTGTGGACAAACAACAGACAAATCAGTCCAACGGTGGGACAATCTTTTCACCCGGTCATCCAAAATCTTTCCGTCCGGTCACCCAAAATTGAAAACCGCGCGTCAGAATCGAAACAAAAAAGGGTCATGGCGCGCTTCCTGCTAAAATTCATGGCAAACCTATCCGGCTGATAGGCAGCGGAACATGCGTGTAATACCAAAGATCATGAAAACGAAGTTTGTCGGGTTGCTCCGAGGCCTGCTCCGCCGCTTCGATGAGAATGAAGCGAACGCGGTGGAGTTGCCGCGACCCATCACCGCCGCGACGCTCGCAGAGATCCCCCCAGTCGTGGCTGCGCAACCGCAGCCGGTTTTTACTTCGCCGTCAACACCTGTTGAAAGCCAGAATGGGACGGATGAGTTGGAGTTGCCGTTGCAAACGGTGCTCGCCGCGTTGCCCATGGATTTACGCGCCAAAGTCATGCAGGTCCCGCCGGCGGGCGCGACGATGGTCATAGCAATTGAAAAAGTCCTTTCGCAGCTCGCGCACGGCTCGGTAAAAATCAGTTTCAGCGAATTGCGCCTGGCTGCGCCCACCCTTTTCGCGAACTCCGGCGGCGAGAATGACTCCCGGCCGGTGACCTTGCCGCTGAACGAAATTCTCGCGCGGCTCAATCCGGCTTTGTTGTCGCGTCACTCCACGCAGAAGAAAGTCGAGGTTACTGACGATGTCACCGGGCCATTCAATGGTCGCGGTCAGGGAATTAATTTTACCACCACGCCGCTCAAACCCGCACCAACGTCGGCGTCAGCACCGGCACCGCGGACCAAATCACCGGTTTCGTGGCCTGCCGTTCCGCCCCATCCGCTCACGCCGCGGCCGTCGTTTGCTTCACGCATCATCACTCCGATGCCGGCGACCGCCTCAGCGGCGCCGACAACCGCCGGCCCGGTTCCGCGCAACGGCACGCCCCGTTCGACTTCTGTTGCGCTGTTCTCACCGGTGACGCCTGCCGCGCACCTGACCATCCTGCCGGAGCACACCCAGTCAACCATTTCCGCGCCGTTGGCCGCGCTTTCGGAAGAGTGGCCGGAGGCACTGCGGCTGGAAATCGCGCAAACGAATTTGACGAACGCCCAAGTCGCCTTGCCAGTGCACCTGGTGGAACCGGCGTTGAAACGCGGGCGCGTGATTTTCTCATGGCGTTACGTGCGTTCCTGGATCAGGCCGCTGCCTTCGGGGGTTTCCGTCCATGACGGGATCGAACTCGAACTGCCGTTGAAAGTCATCGCACCGCTGTTTTTCGGACAACAAAGAAACGTGGCCAGACTACAGCGGAAAATCACCCTCGCCCCCGAAATCCCTGATCTATTTTTCGGTTTTCCGCAGCCGCAATCGCAGCCGGAAACCAATGTGCTACAGCCGGAGCTGGCTGCGCTGAAGCCGGAAACGGCCCGTTACGCTCCCAAGCCGGCGAACGCCAAACCGGCCGACACGAATTATTACATTTGGGGCGACAACGGCGATACGCCAAAGGTGGAAGAGGATGAATACAAGCGTCTGCGCACGCCGCCGACCGATTTCACCAGCCGTCGGGCAATGCCGAAGGATGTCGTCACCCGCGCCATGGAATTGCCCGGTGTGGCGGGCGCGCTCGTGGCGTTGCAGGACGGTTTGAAAGTGGCCAGCCAGGTGCCGGCGGATTTGAACGCCGACACACTCGCCGAGTTTTTGCCTCAGTTTTTTGTAGTATTGTTGATGAGAAGTCGTTAGTTGAGTATGTTTGGGATTTATATTTTGAATTTTAATT
>JBEKJN010000068.1:0-11676 GCA_050011235.1 Verrucomicrobiota bacterium
GGCCAACCCGAGCTCGTCCAGGTCGCTGGGGCGGAGGTTGTGTGCGATGCGGCGGTTTTCTTCCAGTGCCTGGACGAGCAATTTGTCGCAGCGTGCCAGGATCTCCCTGGCCGCCGGGTTCAACGTCCCAACACGGCTTTCCACCTTGCGGAGCCTCATCTTGACGGAAGCAATGACCTGATTCACTCCGTCATGCAATTCGCGGGCCACGCGCAGGCGCTCGGTTTCCTGTGCCTCAATGATGCGCCAGGGTATCTGTCGCAATTCCTCTTCGACCCGTTTGCGCTCGGTGATATCCTGAACTACGCTCACCCAGCTCACCAACCGACCCACTTCATTCCTGATGGGCATCATACTGTGTTCGGTTGGAAATACGGTTCCATCCTTACGCCTCATCTTGAACTCGAAGTCGCTCAGGAACCCTTTGTCTTCGACCGCGGAATGCAGATGGCTGGCAAACTGTTCCGCCATCGCTTCATTCGCATGCAAGGAGGCGGTTGTCCGCCCAATCAATTCGTCGCGGGTGTAACCAAATATCTGGGTGGTCGCTGGATTGCATTCCTCGATGACCATCGTATCGGCATTTACCACCAAAACCGCCGAGCGAAGGCTGTGGAGCGTCTTCTCCAGCAGTCGTCGATTGGCTCGCAACGATTGTTCCGCCCGGATCCGGGTTATGGCGCCTGCGGCTTGAGTCGCAATCGCCTCCAGCGCCTGGCATGATCTGGCGGGTATCTCCCCACGAACATGGGAACCCACGCAGAGGACCGCAACCACTTCTCCGCTATGTTGAAGAGGGAGGACCTCCATGGCCAGCAGACTTTCACGCTTGAGTTGCTGTACGATACCGGCCAACGATCCACCAGGTTGGCGAGAGATTACCCGGCCCGCGCCGGCTGAGCGCGCTGGCGCTGAGTCCGCGGTAAAATGCGAGGCGCGTTTGGCAAAGTCGGCTGAAAAACCCTGGTGCGCTATGAGATCCAGCGCCCCGGTTTCCGGGTCCACTAAAAATACCCCGCCACAGTCAATGCCTTCGTTCTGGAGGGCGATCTCCAGTAACTGCACCGCCGTGGCGTTCAAACCGATGCTCGAACTCAGAAAGGTGCCAAAGTCACGCTGGGCCTGGAGCACCCTCTCGGCCCACTTGCGATCAGCAATGTCCTGGATGGTTCCCTCGAGGTATTGAACGGCACCGCTGGCATCACGAACCACATGCGCGTTCAAGCTGACCCAAATTATGCTGCCGTCTTTACGGCAATTTTCCTCTTCAAATCCTTGAACCGCCCCTTGCTCCACCAGCAAGCGTTTCATTTCAACCCGTTTTTCGGGTGAGACATAAATCTGCCGCCCGACATCGGTCACGCTGGACATCATTTCCTGGGGCGATTGGTACCCGAACATCCGGGCCAATGCAGGGTTGGCGATGAGGATACGGCCTTCCGGGGTCGTCCGAAAGATTCCTTCGGTTGCGTTCTCGAAGATGCTGCGGTACCGGGCCTCCGCATTCCGCAACGCATCCTCCGTTTCCTTCCGCTGAGTGATGTCTTCCGCAATCCCGACGATCCGGTAAACCTTTCCTGAACCGTCTCGAACGGGAAAGCCGCGATCCTGAATCCAGCGGATCGAGCCATCCGGCCGTATAATGCGATACACCTCGTCATACTGGCCGGAAATCTGTTTCGTGAGGGCTGCTTCCAATACGCGCTCGCGATCATCGGGGTGGAGAGCTTCGACCCAGTCCCGGGGGGAAGCGTAGAGGCTTTCGCAGGTCCGTCCCCACATTTCCTCATACACCGGGCTTACATAGATTATCTCGTTCTTTGCGGGATCGCTCATCCAGAACACTTCCCGGATGTTGTCCGCCAACTGCCGAAATCGCCCTTCACTTGCTCGCAGGGCTCTCTCGGCTTGCTTGCGTTCGGTGATGTCGCGGAAGAAAGCGAATACACGATGCTCCTGCAACTTGAGGGAAGTTGCACTGACTTCGACTTCGATGACCCGTCCATCCTTGCGGCGGTGGCGGGTCTCGAAATGATCACTCCCGGACTGTGCGATGCGTTGTGCGTGTTGGATCACCAGCGCTGGGGAAGGCTCATTGACCTCCACGTCGCTGGCACGCATGGACAATAGTTCCTCGTGGGAATAACCACTCAGGCGGCAGTACGACTCGTTGACATCCACGATATTGCCCTCAAGGTCAATCATCCAGAAACCATCCATTGCTGTGCCGATGATCCTCTGGTTCCATTCCTCTTGTTCCCTGAGCGATTCCTCGGCTCGCTTTTGTTCGGTGAGATCGCGAGCAATACCCATCACGTGTGCCACCTTTCCCTGCTGATTTCGCAATGGCACCAGGCGTGTCTCAATCCATTTCTCGGTCCCTCTGAACGACTCGCTCCGCTCCATGCGTGCCATCTCGCCCGTCTCGAAGACCCTTTGTATGGCTTCTTGATGTTGTCGAGTGATCACTGGCGGGAAAAACTCGGCCTGCGAGTGTCCCAATAACTCGGTATCAGGCATGCCAAGCCACTGCGCAGCATTGCGGTTCACGTACTGAATGGCTGACTCTCGATCAAGGATGAAGATCGCGTCGGGGGATGATTCAGCCAGACTGCGGTAGCGTTCTTGACTCTGTCGGGCCGCTTCTTCCGCTTGCTTGCGCCCGGTAATGTCGGTGCTAATGCTCACGACATGTGGTGGCTGGCCGTGGTGCCCGCGCACCAACGTCCATCTGCTGTGAAGGATGATCGGCTTCCGGGCCTTGGTCACCGCCTGCACCTCGCCACTCCATTCGCCGGTTTGACGCAGCTTTTCCTGCGCCGCGGGGAATTCTGAAGCGTCCTTGAAGAACAACTCGGTTATGCGGTGTCCGTGAGCTTCGGCGGCGGTCCAACCCAAAATCCGCTCGGCCCCTTGATTGAAATACTGAATGTGCTCTTCCGGGTCGCGGATGATGATCGCGTCGTGTGCTTGATCGAGAATGTGCAGTAGTTCCCGGATCCTTGCTTCGGCCTGCTGTCGCGGAGTAATGTCACGCACCACAATGACGATTCCACGGGATTGGCCGTCCACGTCTGTTGACACTGCGGCACTTAGTTCCACCGGGAAACGGCTGCCATTTTTCCTGAGCATTGTGTACTCAGCGTTTCTCATGACGCCTGTTTCGAGCGTGACGGTTATGTCCGCCTTCGCGCGCTCATGCTCCTCTGGCGGCATCAAGTCGAAGGCACTTTTTCCCAGCAACTCACCGGGGCCTGCATAACCGAGCATTTCCACGGCCTGCCGGTTGGCCGTAGTCAGCCGGCTTTGGAGGTCAATCATGCCAACGGCGTCGGGCAGGATTTCAACCAACCGCCGATAATGTTGCTCGCTGGCCCGCAGTGCGGCGGCGGTGTCGTGGAGACGCACGATTGTTCGAATGCGCGCCAGGAATTCATCCGGGTTCACTGGTTTGACAATGTAGTCATCTGCACCTGTTTCCGCGCCATCCACCTTGTCGGCGGCGCTGGTTGCCTTTCCGGAAACCAAAATGACAAAAATGTCCAACAGTGCCGCATCGGCCTTGATTTGCCTGCAGATGTCAATCCCGTTCAGGTCAGGTAGCATTACGTCCAGCAGCACCAGATCCGGCCGCCTTTCGCGCGTCACCTGGAGACAGTGCTGCCCGTTCGATGCCCCCCAAACTTCGTAACCTTCACGGCGCAGGATCTTTGAAAAAACTTCAAGGACGGCGGGATCATCATCCACAACGAGAATACGGGTCGCTTTATTCATGGCGTCACACTTCCTATGATTCACAAACCATAGACCATATAGCTGGTGGCCTCAAAAAGGCAAACGCGGAAATGAATTCGGATTGTTTCACGATGAGAGCTGGAGAGGTGAAATGACGGCGCGCGGATTCGCCACCCTAAATTAGTACGAAGAAATTTCCGGGCAAACTTACAATGAAGTGTATTGCGACTCCGGCCCATTGCGGAACGAGCAGCGCGGGAAATTTTTCACCGGTCGCCGGACGCGCAAGCTGGCCTTGAATATGCGTCCCATTGATATTGTCCAAAGTGATTTTCCACTAATCCACACCGGGTTTCCCGCTGGCCTCTTTTTCGAGTTGCGGATTGGCGGGAATTTTATCCAGTTCCTCGAGTTTGGTTTTCCAGAACGCGTCGAAATCATCCGGCGGCGGCGCGGCGGGAAAGATTTTGTCCGGCGCGGCGACGGTGCCGCCCCAAACGTGATTGGAATTATTTTTTGGCTGCCAATCCACCTCGAGCAACAGCGTGTTCGGTTTGTCGAACTTCGAGTCCACCGTGGCGATGTCATTGCTGAAGGTCAAATCGCCTTGTTCCACTTTTGTGAGACCACCGCTCTTGAGAACGTAGTGTGCGGCGGGGGCATTGCTGCCGTCTTTCCATTCGACCATCCAATGGACCGTGTCGGTGACTTGATAAATACCGTTGGTTTTGTCCGGCGCGACAACCATTTGCGCGCGGCAAAAATTCGCGGCGACAAAAACGGCAAGGAATAAAATCAAACGCAACGGGCGACGGGCGCGATTCATTTTCATAACTGATTTCGGAACTTTTCCAGATCAGCAGAAAATTATTGCGCCGTCGCGGCCGATGAATTTTTAACTTTGATGTAATGGTTGGCCCATTGCAGAAAGGCCGGCCAATTGGGAGCATCGGTATGGCCACCGTCATGCTGGCGCCAGGCCAACTCACCATTGGTCAGCGTCGTGTTGAGCGGCGGCATCACATCCGTCCCCAAATCTTGTTTGCCGAGAAGTTTATAAACCGGGCCGGCAGCGACCGCCGCCATAAAACTGCCGTGCTGATCCAACCAGTTGCCTTCGGCGCCGGGAGTGCCCGATGAAGCGCCGTAGCTGATGAACGTCGGGCGCGGCGCGCAAAGGGCAATCAATTCATGCGCGTCCACCGGCAAATCGCCGGGCGTCAACGGACCGCCGTATTTGAGAAAATTGCCCGCCATCCAATGGTATTCGCCGGTGCCGGTGAGATTTTCCACCAGCTCACCCCAGTTGCGCCGGGAAAGTTTCGCGCCGCCTTCGCCGGAGGAACCGACCAATGTGATGGCGAAACGCTGGTCATACGCCATGGTGACAATCGTGGCTTTGCCGTATCGCGAGAGTCCTTCAATACCCACCTGTTTTGCATCCACCGCCGGATCCGTTTCAAAATAATCCAACGCACGGCTTGCGCCCCACGCCCACGCGCGCAACGCGCCCCAATCATCCGGTTTTCGCGGTTGGCCTTTGTTGCATAAACCGATAATGCCCTTCGTCAGTCCTGCGCCGTTGTCCGCCTGATAGCTGGTCGGAATAATAATGGCGTAACCCCAGCCGTTGGAGATAACCAGTTGCCGCCAATCGGGTCCCCCAAAAGCGCCAAAGCCCCGAACTCTGTTTGTTCCCCCACAGCCGGCAAAGCCATTGGTCCCGCCAAAACGATTCGTCCGGCTCAACCCTGCGAGGAAACGACTCCAATCTACACCAAATTCCAGCATCACCGGCACTGGCCCGGCGGCGTTGGCGGGAGTCGTCAAACTAAGGTCAATGTCCACATTGATGAGCGGATAGGAAGAATTGTCAACGTGGCCGACGAGTTGTTTGGTGATGACCGGAACAGCCCCATTATTTGTTCGGGTTATGCTGGTCACTTCCCAGGTCACTTTCGGCACGTTTTTCGGAACCCGGCCGTAAACTTCGCGGTCAAAATCCTCGACGATTTCCGGCCGCCGCTGTTTCCACCACATTTCCGGCGTAGTCACCTTTTCCCCATTTTTCAGTGTCAGCGGGTCGGGCAGATTCGGATAAGGATTCGCTTTCGCCTCGTCGGTGTTTTGATAATTCGGCGCATTGCGGTTATTGCCTTCCGCCCCCGGCCGCAGCGTTTTGATGCCCAGTTGCTCCATCATGTTCCGATGATCCCGCTCGGCGCTCCAATTCAGCGGCGGCGGATAATTGGTATTGGTGGATTGGCCGGCTGCGCCTCCCGTATTGCCGACGACAATTAGAATCACAATTGAAATAAAGACGAAAAAACGGTTTTGCATAAAGATACTCATGGTAAAGATACTCATGGTTTGATACAATTCAGAGACGCCGCCAAAAGCTCCCCGGTTTCAGTTTTCAAACAGTTTCAGGTCAATGGCATCCGCCATTTTTTGATAACCTTTCACACTCGGATGCAAATGATCGTTGCTGTCGAATGCGGGCAAAAGGTGCGTTGGATTTTGCGGGTCGCGGACGGCCTCGTCAAAATCAATCACCGCGTCAAACTTGCCATTGGTTCGAATCCAGTTGTTGACCGTCTGGCGCGCTGTTTCATGCCCCGGTCTGTCATAGAATGATCCGCCAAACGGCGTGATGGTTCCTCCATAGATGCGGATGTTTTTTGCGTGCGCCTGGTCTATGAATTTTTGATAAGCCTCAATTAAGTTCTGCGCCACCGGCGAATTGGTTCCGCGGCTGCCTCCGATGTCATTGACGCCTTCCAGCACAATCAGCCAGCGCACCGAATTTTGCTCCAGCACATCGCGGTCAAAACGCGACAGCGCCGTCGGTCCTAATCCGCCACGGACGACACCGTTGCCGCCGATGCCTTCGTTCAGCACCGCGATGTTCGCCAGATTTTTATCCGCCTGCAAACGGCGCGACAAATCATCCGGCCAGCGGTTGTTCTTGTCATTTTCCGCGCCATGACCGTCGGTGATTGAATCCCCGAGCGTGACAATCGCCGCGCTGGAACTGCCGGCCTCCACGTCAATGCCCGTCAAGATATACCAATGCAACGTCTTTGCCGATGTTGATAAATCGCCGGCGGAAACAGAAGCGTCCGCCTGCAAATACGACGTGGCACGAGAACCCGGATGGCCGGTGACTTTGTTTGGAACCTCGTCGAAACGGATGGTCACCGCGACATCGGACAACGGTGCCAGATCAAAATCGAGCGGGTCGGAAATAACCATTTCTCCCGCGGGAATTGTCACGGAGGTTTTTCCACCAAACGTCAGCGCATTGTCCGTTTCCATTTTGATTGCGCTGGCGCCGGCGGACAAAGCAATGTGCGCTGCGGTCATCGTCACCGGGCCGTTGCCGAAGGCATTGGAGAACCGCACGCGCGATTTTTCACCGCCGATGGACACCTGCACGACCTGGCGGAGCGTATTGCTCGTCAAACCCGGCGGGGGCGGCAGGTTCCGCGGTTCCGTCAACTGCGGCGACGCTCCCCACGTGCCCACCCAATGATCATCCTGGTCCGCGGCGGCAACCAACGGTTGCGCGCGACCAGGGATCACGGTAACTGACGCAATTGCCGCAAAAACGAGAACAGCAAAACATTTCGATCGCATGCTTCGATGGTATTTATTGATAATCGCTTTTACAACGGCTCATTTGCACGAGGATTTGAGGCAAAGAAGGCGTAAATATGCCGGTGACGCCTATGACGTTTGTGTACACCAACTTGCCCGACGCCGTGCGCTTTTACCGCGTCCAGCTCGCACCATGACCCGGCCCAACCCTTCAGATTCGCCAATGTTCACGGGCAAAAACCTCATTTGTTGGCCCGAGAAGAGTCCATCAGAATCATAGTATTGTCTATTCCATAACCAGGTCAGCCATGATAGAATGCAACTACCAGTTAACCTAAAAACAACCTGTAGCAATAAAAGTCGTATGAAAAAGCATATCAAAACCCTCGCAATAGTTTCCGCCTTGGCAATGAGCGCCAGTACTTATGCCGGTGTCACCCTTTCCATTGACAGTGCAACATCGATAAGCGCAACATCGTGGAGCGCGAGTCCGGCCGGGATTCTGGCTCAATCGATTGACACCCCTAATCTCCAGAATTCGCAGGATGGCGGCGTTTCGTCCGGAATAATTTTTCAGGCTGGCAGTTCTTTCACTTTGGGTGCGGTTGAAATCGAGGAGGCTTTTTTGACCGGTGCTGGAAATTTTAATTTAGTCATGTATGATCTAGGCTCGTCATATGTGCTGCCCGGCAGCAGCCCGGTTTACACATTTACTGGAAGCGAAGTGGATTTGCTCAGTGCCGGAGATAATGTGACTCTTACCAGCGCCAGACAGTTTGATGTTTTTACGTTATCAGGGGCTGATAACGTTTCCATAAATTCTGGTGATAGCTATTGGTTTGGTCTTGTGGCGACTGATGGTACTGTCCTTACATGGGAACGTGGTGCAATCACGGCAAATCAGGATATTGCGGTTAACTCTTCTGTTGCGGTAGGCGGAGCTGGAACCGTCCTAAATAATGGTGGTACCGGCGCAAATCGCACTCCCATTGCGGCATTCTTTGCCGAGTCGGCTCCGGTTCCCGAACCGTCTTCGCTCGCTCTTCTGGGTGGCGCACTGATGGCCCTCGGCGTGATTCGCCGTCGCAAGTAAGTTGGTTTTTTCATACCGTACTCAGAGCAACAGCCGTTGCCTCGTTCAAGGCGGCGGCTGTTTCGTTTTTAGGGTTTGAATTGACGGGAGCCAGATTATAACTTGTCGCCCGCCATGAGATTTGTCATTACCTCGTTCGTTATGCTTTGCGGCGGCGTGCTGTCCGCCCAGACACCAGCGGGCCTGCCATCGGAACGTCCTGCTGTTTCATCCCAAGGCTCAGAGGCCGCCCTGTATGCTTACGCCCCGCCCACCGGGCCGGACTTGCGGAAAGGGCAGAAAGTGATAGAGGCAACGAATAGCATTGACGGTTCGGGCGCTTACGCCACCGACCATTACCGCAATCTTTTTGTTGAAGACGGGCACTCGCAGAGAGAAGTGAACCGCAAGATCAAGGCCGCCTTCAAACAATTGTTTCACGGCAATCCGACCAACCAGACGGTCTATTATTCCGCCGGCAGCAACTCGAACGGGCCGCTCGCCTATGTCACTGACATCAAGCACCACGACGTGCGCACCGAGGGCATGTCCTACGGCATGATGATCGCGGTGCAAATGAACAAGCAGGCTGAGTTCAACGCAATTTGGAACTGGGCGATGACCTATATGTATCACGACTCGCCCGCGCATCCCTCCTACGGTTTTTTTTCGTGGTCCTTTAAAACCAACGCGACGGTCAACAGCGAATATGTCGCGCCGGACGGCGAGGAGTATTTTGTCACGGCACTTTACTTCGCCGCCAATCGCTGGGGCAGCGGCAAGGGCATTTACAATTACAAGGCCCAAGCCGACCGGTTGTTGACCAACATGCGGCACCGGGCGCTCATCACCGGCCCGGTTTTCATGTCCTGGAGAGGCACAAATAATTTACGCCCGGTGACCGCCGGGCCGCTCTTCGATGCCGAACACAAAATGGTCCTCTTCTCGCCCAGCTCCGAACGTCCGCCTTTTACCGATCCTTCGTATCATCTGCCCGCGTTTTATGAGTTGTGGGCGCGCTGGGGACCGCCGGCGGACAGCAATTTCTGGATGGACGCCGCCGCGGCCAGCCGTGATTTCTTTCCACGCGTGACCCATCCCGTGACGGGCCTCGCCCCGGATTACGCGAATTTCGACGGGTCGCCGGTCACCAACCGTTGGAACCGGGGCACGGCCAATTTCGGGTTTGACGCGTTTCGCGTTGCGGGAAACTGGTCGGTGGACTGGTCCTGGTGGGGCAAAGACGCTCGGGAAAGAGAGTTGAGCGACCGTCTGCAGGCGTTTTTTGAGACAAAGGGGATGACGAATTACGGCTGCCAGTTCACGCTCGCAGGCAAACAGCTCGACAACCGGCACGCCCAAGGACTCGTGGCGGTGAACGCCGTGGCCAGTCTCGCGGCAACGAACCCGCGTTCAAAGGAATTTGTGGAGGCCTTGTGGAACATGCCGGTCCCGGACGGGATCGAGCGTTATTACGAGGGTTTGCTGTATATGATGGCCCTGCTGCATTGCAGCGGCGAGTTCCGCATCTGGGCCCCGCAATAACGGCGGCAATCGGCCTGCCGGACGCTGTGATGTTTTCGATGGAATAAAAATCAAAATTAGTCCATGTCAATTGCCAGGGGATTACAGCGGATAGCAAAATGGATGAACTCTGGGACGGGACCCATCCCGACCTTTATTTTGCAGGCATATCGAGGCCTTCGCGGTTCCAGGAACGGCGCGTTTGCGAGCGGACATTACCGCAATCTCTTTGTCGAGGCCGGCCATTCGCCCCAGGAAGTGACGGCAAGGATTGATGCCGCCTACCAGCAATTATTCCACGGCGACCGGGACACCCAGGCGGTTTATTATCCTGCCGGGACCAACGCCAACGGCCCGCTTGGCTACGTTCGCGATATTGGCAGCGAAGACGTGCGTTCCGAGGGCATGTCCTACGGCATGATGATCGCGGTGCAGTTGAACAGAAAGGCCGAGTTCGACGCGATTTGGAATTGGGCCAAGACGCACATGTATCACAGTTCGCCGACTCACCCCGCCTATGGCTTTTTCTCGTGGTCAATGAAAGCCAACGGCATGCTCAACGACGCGATGCCCGCGCCGGATGGCGAGGAGTATTTTGCCATGTCGCTTTACTTCGCGGCGAACCGCTGGAGCAACGGCTTCGGAATTCACAATTATCGGGCCGAGGCCGACCATTTGTTGACCAACCTGCGGCACCGCGCGCTAATTACCGGCCAGACGGTCAACGGGCCGATGACGGCGGGGGCGTTGTTTGAACCCGGCCACAAAATGGTTCGCTTCACACCCGACGTAAAAAATTGGGACCACACCGACCCCTCCTATCATTTGCCCGCGTTTTACGAATTGTGGGCGCTTTGGGGACCGGCAGGAGACCGGGCTTTTTGGACGGAGGCGGCGACGGCGAGCCGCGATTTCTTCCAACGCGCGGCACATCCGGTCACGGGCCTCACGCCGGACTACGCCAACTTCGATGGCACGCCGTGGGCCAGCGGCTGGAACCCGCGCAGCGCCGATTTCCAGTTCGATTCATGGCGCACGGCCATGAATTGGTCCGTGGATTGGTCGTGGTGGGGCAGGGATGACCGGGAAAGACAGTTGAGCGATCGCCTGCAGGCGTTTTTCGAGTCCAAAGGCATGTCCACCTATGGAAACCAGTTTACGCTGGACGGCAATCCATTAAGCAAGGATCACTCGCCCGGATTGGTGGCAATGAATGCCGTGGCCAGTCTGGCGGCAACGCATCCGCGCTCACGACAATTCGTCGAGGCCTTGTGGAACACGCCGATACCGGCGGGGCGGCAGCGTTATTACGATGGCCTGTTATATTTGCTGGGCCTGTTGCATTGCAGCGGGGAATTCCGTATCTGGTCTCCGCCATAGCCGTCGGAATTGCCACCGCAAAACTGGCAGGAAAAAATAAACTGTATAGCGGAGCTTGATCTTGCTTCGATTGGGGGGCTGTCATGGGATTGCATCAAACGCGGGATATTTGATTAAGTTTGGTTTCAAAGTCCACAGAGGATTGACGTTGCCGCTCCGCAGGCATACGATGCCCGCAAGTCGAACACAAATTTAATCCCATGACTATCACCAGGCTGTTCCCTTTTACCGTTCACTCCTTGCTCCCTCACGGCCCCGGACAACGGTCACCTTTGCCGGCGACAAGCTTTGGCCAGACCACCCCGCTGATTGTCCTTTGCTTTCTGGGTTTTCCACTTTGTGCCCATGCTCTCGGTCAGCCGCAG
>JBEKJN010000069.1:0-11615 GCA_050011235.1 Verrucomicrobiota bacterium
CCGAAATCCGTTGCCGCCGTGCCGGACATCAGCGACGTGATGCCGATGGAGGCCATGACGATGAACACCGCCGCCCAGCCCACCACGATGGGTTGGGAAAACAGGAACAGGGACATCACCACCGCCATGGCCAGGACAAAGCCGCACAGCAATGCGGCGGGCGGTCCACGGCGCGATTGGAACTGTTTGTCTGAAATCAATCCGCCCGCTAATGCGCCGATGATTCCGAAAATGCACAAGAGCCAGCCCCAGTGATTATTGAAAAACTCCGCCCCAGGCTGTTTTATTTCACCGGCAAAAATGGTGTACCACTGGGTCATGCTGTAGCGGAAGACCCCGCCTGCCAGTTCGACGCAGGCAATCAACAACATCAGCCGGCTGGCGAAAACTTTTTTCAGCAGGTCGAGCGTGCTGAACTCGACGTGCATCTGGCCGGACGAGGCATCGTGCGTGTCGAAGTGCGGGAAATCCGCCTCCTCCGGCGAGTCCTTGATGAGCCACAAGTCGAGGGACACCCAGACGACCAGAATGGCCGCCGGAATGTAAAACACCGCCCAGGTCGCATCCAGGGGCGGGCCGGCGGGTGCAAAAACCGTGTGGAGCAGGCCGGAAGCATCCGCCCTGGTCAGCGCAATGATCGCATTTCCCCAATCGAACGCGAAATAAGTGCCGATGGAAATGACCGCCCCGAAAATGGCGCCGAAGACGCCGCGTTCGCGCACATGGAACCAATACGCCTTGACCTTGATGATGGACATGGACCCAAAACTCTGAAAATACATGTTCAGCGCATAAAGGGCCGAGAAACTGGCGACGAGGTTCACTTTCAGATTTTTGGCGACAATGAGCCAGGTCAGGACGCCGAGGGCGATGTTGGCCAGCGAGGCGCCGAGGGCGGAAATGATCATCCCGCGTTTCCCGCCCAGCTTTTTGTCAATGAGCGGGCCGTTGACCAGGAAGGACAGCGCATAGACGGTCGTGCCCACACCGAAAATGATCCCGAGGTCTTCCTTGGACATCAACGTTCCCAGGGCGCTTTTGGCCACAATCAGGTTGTAGCGTCCCATGCATAAAAACGCGTACGTCATTCCCAGCGGGAACCAGTTGATGAAGCGCCGGACCATAAACCAGCGGTTGTGGCCCATCGGATTATTGTAAAAATAGAGCGCAATAATCGCCGCCAGAAAAAAAACAATGGTGCCGAGATACATGGAGATTCTCTGGAAAAATACTCAGGATGGCACGGTTTTCGGATTCACATTGGACACGGCTGTTAAGAAGCAAAACAGAGCGGGGTGCGCCGGTCAAAGAATTTGTTGTGACAAAACGGCAGTGGAAGTTTTTGGCTCCGCCAAAATAATTTAAGCTGGTTCACCCCGGCCGTTCAAGCCGGGTTCATTCCAGGCCTGGACCCTGGCCTGGCCAGCCGCCGCTGTTTCAGCATCACCAGCAGCATCGCGCAACCGCCGATGACGCCGAAGCCGGCCATCGTGGGATACCAGACGCCCCAGCCATATTTGTCAATCAACCAGCCGGTGGCCGGCAGCGCGATCGCCGCGCCGAAATACTGGAAGGAATCAATCACGCCCGAAGCGAAGCCGGCCATTTTACGCCCACCGATGTCCATTGCCGCTGCCGTGCCGAGCAGCGAGTGCGTGGAATTGACCGTGAGCGAAATCAGCACGAGGAACAGGCACCCGAGGAAAATCCCCAGTGGCGTCGGCCCGACAATGCCGGAGAAAATGATTCCGGCGGCGATGAGAACGACCAGTGACAGGAGGAAATAAAGGCCCATCGCCACCGGCGCGCGATGACCTTTGAAAAGTTTGTCCGAAATGACCCCCGAAGCCAGTGAGCCGAAAACCGCAACGAGCGGCATCAGGTTCAGCGTCCAGAAAACTGCCGCCGGCTTTTCCGACATGTTGAGATGCAGTTGCTGGACGAAGTAGAGGATGGAAAGCTGGTCGGAACTGTTGCGCACGGCACCGGTGCAGGCATACGCCGCCGCGTAAAACCACACCAGCGGATGCGTAAAGATGGTGACGAAAGATTCCTTGATGCTCACCCGCGTGCCGGTGTCGCCCGGGCTGAGTTCATCATGAATCAAGCCGGGATAACCCGCCTGCTCCGGTGTTTCCTTGGGGATCAACACCACGAGCACGGCCATGGCCGCGGTGACCAACGGCGGGATGCGGAACAGCCAGCGCCATTCGCCCTGGCCGATGGTCCACGCGCCGATGGCGAACCCGGCCAGAATAAACGGCGCAAGGTTGTTGATCGCAAACTGGCCGGATTGAATCATGAAACCGAAAATGCCGGCGAACGTCCCGCGTTCGGTGCGATTGAACCAGGCGGCATTGATTTTGATCATGCCCGGCGCGCCGAACGATTGAAAATAACCGTTCACCAACCAGATAAGCGCAAAGGTCGAAAAGGTCCCGGTAAACGAGGCAAAGCCGTAGATGAAATTGAGCGAAATCGTCCCCACCGCGCCGATGAGCATGGCCGCGCGGCCGCCGATACGGTCGGTCAGCAGGCCATTGAGCAACTGGCCAAAGCCGTAGGCGACCGACCATCCGCTGAGAATGCTGGTGATTTGGAAGGTGTTGAAATGAAATTCCTCCACCATGCCCGGCGTGGCGAAGCGGAAATTATAGCGGCACATGTAGTAGGACGCATACATGAGGCCGAGAATGACCCAGTTCAAACCGCGCCGCGCGCGGAATCCCGGCGGATATTTTGGGCGGGCGGAAACGGCTGATGCGGGCGGATTCATCCCAATATTATCGGAGCAAAACAAAGCCACGCACCGAGGTCAAAGATTTTATCGGGCGGAAGACAAAAAAGCCGCGGAGCGTTTCCGCGGCTGCGTGCGACAATAAAATGTCTGGTTACTCCGCCTTCGCCGGCTTTTCGGCCTTCTCGGTTTTTTCAGCCTTGGGGACTCTGGCCGCTTTTGCCGGCTTTTCACCTTTGAGCGCCTGAAGTTTCTTCTCTCCGGCGGCTTCGGCCTTTTCGGTCCTTTCAGGTCTCTCGGCCTTTTCAGGTTTTTTGCCTTCGGCGTCCCGTCTTCCAAAACCGCGCTTTTCAGTCCGGGGCCTTCTGCCTTCCCCGGTTTTCGCCTCGGCGGACGCGGTGGGGGCGGCAGCTTCCGGCGCGGTCGCGGCCGCCGGCGTGAGGCTTTCGACGCGGACTTTGAGCGTGCCCTTGACTTCGGCGTGCAGGTGCAATTCGATTTCGAATTCGCCCAGCGCGCGAATCGGGTGTTCAAGATGGATTTTCCGTTTGTCGAGCGAAATGTCGAACTGGTGTTTCAATTCGTCGGCAATCATGCCGGCGGTCACCGAACCGAACAGCTTGCCGTCCTCGCCCGCCTTCACCTTGACGAGGCAGATGAGCTTCGAGACGGCCTTGGCGAGTTCGCTCATGGTGTTGAACTCGTGCGCTTCGCGCTCGGCGCGGCGTTGCTTGAGCACTTCGATCTGGCGTTTGTTGGCCCGCGTGAGCGGAATCGCCAGCCGGTGCGGGAACAAATAGTTGCGCGCGTAGCCGGCGGCGACCTTGACCTGGTCGGATTCGGCGCCCAGACCGACGATGTTGTTGGTGAGAATAACTTCAGTCTTCATAAAAAGTGACGGTGACGGGTGACAAGTGACGGATTAAAAATCCCCCGCGGCAAAATTAAAAGGGAACATCGTCGCTCTCGGGCGGAGGCGCATCGGCATCGGCGGGTGCGGGCGCGGAACCCGCCGCCGGGCGCGAAGCCGGAGCCTCGGATGCATCCCCGCCGTCGCTACGACCGCCGCCGGAATCCAGGAATTGGAAGGTTTCCAGCACGACGCCGAGTTTGCTTCTCTTCTGTTTGGTTTGTTTGTCTTCCCAAGTATCGTAGCGAAGACGGCCTTCGATCAAAATGGGGCGGCCTTTCTTCAGGTATTGGCCGATGGTTTCAGCGGTTTTGCCAAACGCGTCCACATCCACAAAAGTGACTTCTTCCTTCATCTCGCCGGTTTCGCTCTTCCACTTGCGGTTGCACGCCAGACCGATGCGGGCGACCGCCGTCCCTTTGGGGGTGTAACGCAATTCCGGGTCGCGCGTGAGGTTTCCCATCAAAATGACTTTGTTGAAGTTGGCCATAAGGCCTCCAAGGTTGAGGGTTTACTTTGCGGGTTTGGGTTCGGGCGCCAGCGTGAAAAGAACGCGGAAAATCTCCTCGTTCAGCGCAAATTTCGTCCGCAATTGCGCGACGAGGGACGGCGTGCCGGTGAAAATGATGTTCGCGTAAAAGCCGGCGCTGTATTTTTTGTCCGCTACGCGCGCGAAATTTTTCCTGTCCATTTTCTGCACGGTCTCAACCTTGCCGCCCGCCGCCACGATTTCGGCGGAAATCTTGTCGAAGGCGTCCTTGCCGCCTTCTTCCCTGCCTGCCGTGTTCAGGATGAACAGACCTTCGTATCGTTTCACTGTTTTTTCTTTTCGTTGTTCCGCGTTGGAGTTCAAGCTTCAGCTTGCTTTGGCTGGAACAAGCCAAAGCTTGAACCCCAACATCGCGCCCTGTTCAGGGCTTTTTCTCTTCGTTTGCGGAGTCCACGACTCCATTAAACCGGTTCATTGCCATTTCCATTCCGTCGTCCAGCCAGCATTCCGCCTGGTCGGCCGCCCGGCCCAAAACTCTTTCCATCAGCGCCGCTTCCGCTGCATCAAAACGGTCCAGCACATAATCCGTGATTTCCCGCGCGCCGTCTTTGCGGCCGATGCCGAGCCGCAGCCGCGCAAATTCCTGCGTGGCCAGATGCTGCTCGACGGACTCCAAACCGTGATGTCCGCCGCTGCTGCCGCCCGCCCGCAGGCGAACCTCGCCCAGCGGCAAATCCGCATCGTCCACCACCACCAGCAAATGTTCCAGCGGCAACTGATAAAAACCCATCACCGCTTTCACCGCTTCGCCGCTCGCATTCATGAACGTCTGCGGCTGGCACAGCAGAACGCGGACGCCGTTGCGTTCGGCGCGCGCAACGTGGGCGTTGAACTTTCGTTCGTTCGTCCAGTCCGCCTTCCAGCGCGCGGCCAGTTTCCCGACCAGCGAATACCCGGCGTTGTGGCGCGTCTTCACGTATTCCGCGCCGGGATTGCCCAAGCCCACAATCACAAACACATTTTCCATGTGAGCGCAAATTTTTCCCGGGGAGCGCACCCGCCTCGGGTGCAGTCTGGCGCGCCTCGCGCCAGAAGCCAAGTGAGCGAGGCGCTCGCTTGAACACGCGAGGGCGCGTGTGCTCCCATAAAATCATTTCTTTTTCTCCGCCGGTTTTGCGGCGGCCTTGTCGGCGGCCTTGGCCGGAGTGGCTGCGCCCTTTTCCGGGGCTTTCGCCGCGCCTTTCTCGGCGCCTTTTTCGGCACCCTTGGCCGGGGCCTTTTCGCCGGGTTTGGCGACGCCTTTTTCGCCCTTGGCCGGCGGCGCGGCACCCTCTTCGCCTTCTTCCTTCTTTTCCTTGATCATCTCGACGTCGCCCGCGGCCACGGTCTCGGTGGTGGCGGTCGCCGCCGCCTCTTCCTCTTCCGAGCGTGGCAGGGCCACCGCGACGACCGGGATTTTTTTATCACCCAGAATTTCGACGCCGGCGGGCGCCTTGATTTCGCCGAGGTGAACGGCCTTGCCCAGTTCGAGATGGCTGACGTCCACGATGATTTGCTCCGGCAAATCCTTGGGCAGACTGCGGACTTTGAGTTTGAACAAAATGTGTTCGAGCACGCCGCCGCCGGTTTTCACTCCGGCTGCTTCACCAGTGGTTTCCAGCGGGACGTGGACGACGACCTTTTCGTTTTCGGCGACTTCATGGAAATCCACGTGCAACATGTCGCCCTCGAGCGGGTGGTGCTGGATTTCCTGCACGAGGGCGAGGCGCCTGGGGCGCGCGTCGCTTTCGACCGACAAGTCCACCAGCACGTTTTCCGAGACGGAATGGTGGATGAGTTCCTCGAGTTCCTTCGCGTTGACCTCGAGGTTCTGCGGTTTGGCCTGGCGACCGTAAATGATCGCCGGCACGCGCCCGGCGGCGCGCAATCGTTTGACTCCGCCCCGGCGCTGCAACGTGCGGGGATACGCTTTCAACGGCACTGATTTCATCGTCAAATAAATTTGTCTGGCGGCGCATCAACTCGTGCGCCCGCCTTTGAATTCAAACAGCGAGTTCACCGACGAATTGGTATGAATTCGTTTGATGGCTTCGCCCAAAAGCCCGGCCACCGACAGGGTGACAATCTTCACCCCGTCAATGGCGGGGCGTTGGACTGTATCAGTTGTAATCAACTCGTCAATCACCGATTTTCGCAATCTTTCGACGCCCACGTCGTTCAAAATGGCGTGGGAAACACAGGCCAGAATCCGTTTGGCGCCCTTTTTCTTCAGCAATGTCGCCGCCGACGTCAACGTGCCCGCCGTCTCCGTCAAATCGTCCACCAGCAGGATGTTTTTGCCTTTGATATCGCCGATGACGGCCATGGACTCGACCTCCGTCGCGCTTTTGCGCCGCTTGGCCACGATGGCCAGCCCCGCCTCCAGCGTCTGCGAATACGCGTGCGCCATCTTCAACCCGCCCACGTCCGGGCTGACGACGACGAGGTCGGTCAGGTGTTTTTTCCTCAAATATTCATACATCACCGGCGCGGCGTAGAGATGGTCCACCGGAATATCGAAGAACCCTTGGATCTGTTGCGCATGCAAATCCACCGTGAGGATGCGGTTCGCGCCGGAGGCGACGAGGAGATTGGCCACGAGCTTGGCGGTGATCGGCACGCGCGGCTGGTCTTTGCGGTCCTGCCGGGCATAACCGTAAAACGGCAACACCGCCGTGATGCGCGCCGCGCTCGCCCGCCGCACCGCGTCAAACATGATGAACATCTCCATCAGATTGTAGTTCGTCGGCGGGCAGGTGGGTTGGACGATGAACACGTCCTCGCCGCGCACGTTCTCCTCGATTTTCACGAACGTCTCGCCGTCGGGGAACGGCGAGATATTGCACCGGCCCAGTTCGATGCCGATGTATTTGCAAATCGCCTGGGCCAGGGGTTCGTTGGCGGTGCCGCTGAAAACTTTCACAAATAAAAAATTTCTGGTTAAAACGGGAAAAACCGCCGCTGTCGGCGGATGAAATTGCGGAGTGACTTTAACAAGCGACGACGACGGCGCAAGCGGAATCTGGATGGCAGTTGAGGCACGTCTGAAAACTCCTTGTCAGATTTCCCACACAGGAGTATTTCCCTGTTAATTCCGTCTGATTCAGAGATGCAGCAAAATCATCAAGCTGAATTTTCTATGAAAAAACTGATGCTTGGCTTCCTCGTTCCACTCATCGTTGTTCTCCTCGCGCCCTCAAATACGTCGGCGGACGGCATGTTCGTCTTGCCAAAATTCGTTTGGGACAAACACAAAGACATCAACGAACCGACGCAAAAGGCCATTCTCGTTTATGATGTCGGGCGCGAGGATTTGATTTTGCAGGTCAAATACGAGGGACCGGTGGACGAATTCGGCTGGCTCATTCCGGTGCCGAACCTGCCGACGGTACAGAAAGGCTCGATGAAATGTTTTTACGAATTGAGCCAATTCACGCAGCAACGATTCGAATCGGGACCACAGCCGATGAGTGCGGGCTTGGCCCTGGATAAATCGGCGCGGAACACCGAACCGCCGGTCACAGTCATCGAAATCAAAACTATCGGCGCCTACGAAATCGCCGTGCTTTCGACAAAAGACGCCGGTGCGCTGGCAAATTGGCTGGATGCGAATCAATTTTATTTCCCCACGAACAAGACCGACGTGCTGGATGGCTACGTCAAACAGCAATGGTATTTTGTCGCAGCCAGAATCAATCTGGGGAAAAGCGAGGGCTTCCAATTGGTCACGGAATCCCCGAAAGGCCGGGAAGCGCCGAAATCCAACTATTCGACAGAACTAAAGAAGCTCGCCAACGGCGAATTGAACCCGCTGCAAATCAGCTTTGCCAGCGACCGCTGCGTGTTCCCGCTGAAAATTTCCTCCATCAACGGCCAGCCGTCAGAAGTGCAAGTCTATGTGCTGTCGCCCGAACCGTTGCTGGAAAAGGCGATGCTCGAAAAGAAACTGCCGCTGATTTACAGCAATGACCTGGCGCGAGCGGCAAAAAGTGCGCAACAAATCGAACGCATGCAAATGATGCAACGAAATATGCAAGCGCACTTTATGGGAGGAACCATATCGGCGGATTTACCGCTATCGCCGGAACGCGAAAAGGCGATTCAAAGAAGGAGTGAAACGCCCGTAGCCGGCCCCGACGATTTGCTTCCTTACGCCAAAGTCACCAAGGCAGATTTGCCCGATTGCAGCGAGTGGATTCCCCGGCTCGCGGACAAATCGTGGTGGTTGACCAAACAAACCTGGACGTTTAAACCTGAAGAAATGCGCGATTTGGAATTTGAGCCGGCCATTTCCGTTTTCGCCGATGAACTGGGCACTAAATACGGTTACTTCGCTGTGGAGAGTCTTGCGCACTTCCAGGCAGACGCGGTTCCGGCGTTTCTGGCCGCGTTTCAAAGCACCAATCCCGTTGTCCGCGTCAACGCCGCCTCCATTTTCAATCGGCATTACGGCTCCATAAGCGATCCGCGATTGACGGAGACGGCGACCGTCTGGTTGAAGGATTCCGAACCCGAAGTCAGAATAGCCGGCATCAATGTGCTGACCGAGTATGGCAATTGGAACCCGAAGAATGCCGAGCCGCTCGTTGCCCTGTTGCGCGACGAAGATGCCCGCGTCCGTGGCGCCGTTACCTTTGCCCTGCCGCGATTTCGGGGAGACTTGGGAAATTACATTCCGGTTGTTCAGCAAATGCTCCAAGACACAAATCCGGCCATTCGAGGTTCGAGTTTGGAAATGCTCCAACGCCTTGGCGTGGAAATTCCACGCGCGGATTTGCTGGCCTTTTTCAATTCGTCCGACCCGAAAATCCTGGGTCTCGTGGCTTCGCAATTGTGGAGGCAGGAGGAAAAAATTTCCGACGACGAAGTCCTGGCTCTGCTGCAAAATCCCGAAACCGTTGCCCGGCTGGTCGGTCTTGGCATTTTGGATCGGAACCCCGAAAAACAATCCGTCGAACTGGCGCTGCCGCTGTTGCGAGACCCTGATGAATTTGTGCGGTTGAAAGCAGCCCAGACGTTGCGCGCGCTCACCGGTCAGCATTTCACGGAAGACCAGACCGATGAATGGATCAAATGGTGGACGGAAAACAAAACCAGCTTTGTTGTGTACTCGCATTCCGATGAATCACGCGCCCTTCCCGACGGCAGAACATATCACGACCGGGGCTGCGAATACTACGATATGCAAAATTTCACAGGGTCGCTGGCTGATTTTCGGAAATCCTGCGAACTCGGCTCGGAAGTCCAGGATTATTCCTATTATCGAATCTGGCTCATCCGGACGCGGTCTGGCGAAAAGGAAGCTGCGATACAGGAACTGGTTTCCTATTTGAAAAAGCGCAAAGCGCAAAGTCTGCCGGATTGGCCGCTGCAAGTCGGCCGTTTTTTGGCAGGTCAAATCACTGAAACCGATTTTCTCAAAGCCGCCGCAGACGCGAATACCAAGGCAGACCGGGAACAGCACTGCGAAGCATATTTTTATGCCGGCTCCAAACGGCTCATCGAAAACGACAAAACTGGCGCGGCGGATTTTTTCAAAAAATGTCTTGGCACGGGTGTGACCACTTTTGAAGAATACCACAGTGCCGAAGCCGAATTAAAAGTTTTGCATTAAGCAATCCACCCGCCGCCAACCACCAAATCGTCCTGATAAAACACTGCTGCCCGACCGGGCGCAGCTCTATTTCGCCGCCAACGCCGCTTCAATGGCTTGAATCACTTCCGGCGAATCGGGTTTCACCTTCGACTCAAACCGCTTCAGGATTTTGCCGTCCCTGCCGACGAGGAACTTGGTGAAATTCCATCCGATGTTCCCGGCAAATGGCGATTCCTTGCCCGCCAACAGCACGTAAAGCGGATGGCGATTGGCGCCGTTGACCTCAATTTTGTCGAACATCGGAAAGGTCACATTGTATTTAGAGGAGCAGAACTGTTTGATTTCCGCGTCCGTGCCGGGTTCCTGATGGGCAAACTGGTTGCAGGGAAAACCGAGCACGACCAGGCCCCGGTCCTTGTATTTCTGGTGGAGCGCCTCCAACGCGGTGTATTGCGGGGTGAATCCGCATTTCGACGCGACGTTGACGACGAGCATCACTTTGCCCTGATACGGCTTCAGCGAGGTGTCCTTGCCGTCAATGTCCTTGAGCGGTATGTCGTAAATGGACTCCGCGGCGTAGGCGGAGATGACCTGAAAAATCAGGACCGCGGCCAAAAGGATGAGTATTTTCATGACGGGAACAATGCACCACCTGGCGCGGGCTGTCAATGCACCTTGTTCGGATCATCATAAAATCTTCTCGCCGGTGTGGGACAGGCATCCTGCCTGTCTCTGACTTTAAAAATGGAAACAGGCTGGAAGCGTGTCCTACTTGGCTATCCACCCGCCACCGACCACCAGATCATCCTGATAAAACACCGCCGCCTGGCCGGGCGTGATGGCGCGTTGCGCCGCGTGCAATTTCACTTTCACGGAACCGTTGCCGGTCGGCGTCACCGTTGCGGGCGTCCCGGGGTGGTTGTAACGAATCTTCGTCGTGACTTCGATTGGCTCCGTCAGGCTATCGAACGGAATCCAGTTGCAATTCGTCGCGGTGAATTCATCACGGTCGAGCGCCGATTCGTCGCCGACAACGACACGGTTGTTCTCCGCATCCAACTCTACGACATAAACCGGCTTGGGTGTGGTGATGCCCAGACCCTTGCGCTGGCCAATAGTGTAAAATTCGATGCCGTCGTGGTGGCCGAGCACGTGCCCGTGCAGATCAACAATCTCACCACGATGCTTTTGCACGAGGTTGGCCTGCTGGAGAAAACCGCCGTAATTGTTGTCCGGCACGAAACAGATTTCCATGCTCTCCTCCTTGTCGGCGGTCTTGAGCTGGCAATGTCGGGCCACTTCGCGGGTGTCGCTCTTGGTCTTTTCGCCCAACGGAAATAGCGCACGCGCAAGTTGGTCCTGCCGGAGTGAGAAGAGGAAGTAACTCTGGTCCTTCTTCAAATCGCGTCCGCGCTTGAGGAGATAACGTCCGGCGGTAGGGACGGTGCGCTGCGCCGTCCGCGCTGCGTTCAGTGGCGCAATGGTTTCGCCCGCTGCTTCGCGGGCGAGTACATCGCAGCGCGATGTCCCTACCATCATTGGATTCGGGGCGCGTTCCACGCGCGCAAAATGGCCGGTGGCGATGAATTCCGCACCGAGTTGGCGGGCACGGTCAATGAGCCGCCCGAACTTCAGGTTTTGATTGCACATCACGCAGGGGTTCGGCGTGCGGCCGGCCTTGTATTCGTCGGCGAAGTAACTGATGACGTGCTTCTGGAATTCCGCGGCCTCGTCAATGAGGTAATACGGAATGCCGAGCTGGTGGCAGACGGCGCGGGCGTCGGTGACGGCCTGCGGGCCGCAGCATTTGTCCTCGGCGCGGTTGACGCAATCCTGCGGCCAG
>JBEKJN010000070.1:0-11383 GCA_050011235.1 Verrucomicrobiota bacterium
TGTGCTATGTGGGATGCCTGCTTTGGACACGATTCGTCTTATTCCATTTGCCAACAGGCGCGCCCGGAAGTATTTCCCTGTATTTCCTGTTTTTGTTTCTTTTTGAATCAGAATGGACGGTGATGGCCGTTCTTGGCGGTGTCGGTCATGGGTTGGAAAAAGCTGCAAGGGAAAAATCTGCGCCGATTGATTTATCAGCCAGTCAAAGTTGACCGCGCCTCCAGAAACTTTTTCAATGCCTCCTCCGTCTTGCCGCCGCGTTTGAGTCCCGCAGGGACATCGGAAATTAGCCAGCCACAACGTGGCTGGGAATCAGCGCGAAAATTTATTCGTCCTGGAGGGACGACGGAAATGAATTCCACCGTCCCTTCAGGACGGATTTTGTTTTGAAACGAGAAACCCGGCACGTTGTGCCGGGCTAATTTCCGGTCGTCGCTTCGCGACTGCACTTCCAGAAACTTTTCAAATCCACCACATTCCCTGCCCCGAAAGAAGCGCGAAGCGATCAACTTCCCGGGCGCGGGAGCTTTGCGAAGATCTGGCCGGCCTCTTCGAGCGTCTCCTTGGAGCCGATGTCGAACCAGAGGCCCGGCACGCGCCACGTATAGACCGCCGTGCGCGGGTAAAGCCATTGCACCAACCGCCCGGGCTGGTCGGGATTGTTGCCCTCGGCGATGTATTGCTTGATGAGTGGGATCGTGCTGTTAGGGTAAAAATAAAGCGCGATGCCGGTGAGCGTGCTGCTGGGGTTCGCCGGCTTTTCCTCGAAGAAGGTGATACGGCTGCTGCCGTCCACGGAAATCGCATTGTATTTTTTGATTTGTTCCAGATCGCCCACGTCGTAGAGCGCCAGCACCGGCGCGTTTTTCTCGCGGCAGAATTTGCCGAAGCCGCCCAGCTTCTCGCTGAACAAATTGTCGCCGGCCACCACGATCAAATCATCATCCACGTTTTGCGTTTTGAGGACATGATGAATGTCGCCGATGGCGCCGAGTTTGTTCGAGTCGTCCGTGGAGCCATCGTTGACGATGGTGAAGTTCAACTTCGCCCGGGTCGCGCGATAATGGTCCGACCATTGCTGAAACTGGCCGGCGAACCTGGCGTTGGTCACGACGTAAATGCGGTCAATGCCGCCGATGGGCGCGAGGTTGTCGAGGACGTATTCAATCATCGGCCTGCCTGCCACCGGCAGCAGTGGTTTGGGTTGCGTGAGGGTGAGCGGATACAACCGCGTTGCGTATCCGGCGGCGAGGACGATGACCTTCATGCTTTATTTTCAAAGAGGCTTGGCGCCGTTTCGCGCGCCAGGGTTTGGCAGCGGGCCAGGGTCTCCCCGGGCGATTCGCCTTTCAGCGCAAAATCGGCCAGCGCGCTGGCTTCACCCAATTTGAGCCGGCGGATCATGTATTTGACCGGGGCGATGCCGGTGGGTGCGGTGCTCAATTCATCCACGCCCAGGCCGATCAACAGCGGGACGAGCACGGGATCCCCCGCCATTTCGCCGCAAACGGCGGCGCGGATGCCGCCTTGATGTGCGGCGTCCACGGTCATTTTGATCAGCCGGATGATCGCCGGATGCGTCGGTTCGTAAAGGTGTGAAACCTTTTCGTTCGTGCGGTCGGCGGCCAGCGTGTATTGGATGAGGTCGTTGCTGCCGATGCTGAAAAATTTCGCGCGGGCCGCCAGCGTGCCGGCGATGAGCACGGCGGACGGAATTTCAATCATCACGCCGATTTCCATTTTTTCGTCAAAGGGCTTCCCCTCCGCGCGCAATTCGGCCTTGTATTTTTCGACGAGGGCGTTGGCCTGGTTCAATTCGTCCATGCCGGAGATCATGGGATACATCATTTTCACGTTGCCCTCGGTGCTGGCGCGGAGAATGGCGCGAAGCTGCGTACGGAACAATTCCGGCTGCGCGAGGCAAAACCGGATCGCCCGCCAGCCCAGAAACGGGTTGATCTCCTGCGCCAGTTGCAGGTGCGAGGCGAATTTGTCGCCGCCCAGGTCGAGAGTGCGGATGACGACCGGGTGCGGTTTCAAGGCGGCGGCGACCTGCTGGTAGGCCTGGTATTGCTCCTCTTCGGTTGGCAGTTTGTCGCGGTTGATGAAGAGAAATTCCGTACGGAACAGGCCGACGCCCTCCGCCCCGTGCGCAAGCACGGCCGCGACATCGCCGGGCGCCTCGATGTTGGCGGAAAGGTGGATGGATTTTCCGTCCAGCGTGATGGCGGGCTGGTGCTCGATTTCGTGAAGTTTTTCCTCAAGCGAGGCCTTGCGCTTCAAAAGCTGGCCGTACTCAAAAAGCGTCTGGTCCGTCGGATTGACGATGACGACGCCGTTGTAACCGTCGAGCAACGCGTAATCGCCGCTCTCCAATTCCTGGCTGATGTTCTGCAGGCCGACCACGGCCGGAATGCCCAGCGACCGCGCCATGATGGCCGTGTGCGACGTTTTGCCGCCGATGTCCGTCGCGAAACCAAGCACCAGTTTCTTGTCCAGTTGCGCCGTCGTGGATGGACTCAAATCATGGCTGACCAAAATGCACGGTTCGGCGAGGTGATGCAGGCCAAACTGGTCCTTGGCCTCCAGCAAATTGTCCAGCACGCGCGCCGTCAAATCACGCAGATCGGCGGTGCGCTCGCGGAGATATTCGTCGTTCGCGCCCGCCAGCGCCTCGGTATAACGCTCGGCGACGACGTGAAAGGCATAGTCAGCATTGACCTTTTGATCGCGGACCAGGCGGATGACTTCATCCACCAGCACCTGGTCTTCCAGCATCAGCAGATGCGCGTCGAAAATGTCCGCGTCCGCCGCGCTCAACTCTTTCAACACTTTGCGCTGCACCTCCAGAATCTGCTGGCGGGTCTGGACCAGGGCTTGTTCAAAGCGGCTGACTTCGCCGGCGATTTCGTTTTCGGCCAGCTCACGCCGGGCGATGACGTGGCGGGTGCGATGCATGACGAGAATCTTCCCACGGCAAACGCCGGCGGAAACGGCGATGCCGCGGAATGTGTGCTCTCCTTTTTGCTGCCGCTCAGCCATACACGAGGAATAACCAAAATCGCGGGGCTTGAAAAGCAATTACGCAGGAAAAGAACGGAGTGTTGGAGTCATGGAGTATTGGAGTGTTGATTTAACCGCTCCGGCATCCCATCGCCCCACCACTCCATCAATCCATTCCCGTCACGCCCGTTCCATGTATTTACCCGTGCGCGTGTCCACTTTGATTTTCTCGCCGGTCTTGATGAACAGCGGCACTTGAACCGTAATGCCGGTTTCGAGCGTCACCGGCTTTTGCACGTTGTTCGATGAATCGCCGCGAATGCCTTCCGGCGCGTCCGACACCGTCAACGCCACGCTCGATGGCAATTCGATGGTCACGGCCTTTTCCGCGACAAACGTCACCGTCACCTGGCCGTTTTCCACCAGAAAATTCTTCGTGTCGCCAACCAATTCCGCCGTGAGCGTGACCGTTTCGTAGTTTTCCGGGTCGGTGAAAACATAGTCCGCGCCGTCCTTGTAGCTGTATTCCATTTTCTTGGTGATCATCGGCACCGGCTCGATGCGCTCAGTGGAGCTAAACCGCACGTCGGAGGATTTGCCGGTGCGGATGCTGCGGAGCGTGGCCTGCACGAATGCCCGCAGGTTGCCCGGCGTGCGGTGCTGCATGTCCAGCACCACGCTGATGTCGCCGTTGTAATTGATCGCCATGCCGCGGCGGAGATCGTTTGCTGTCGCCATAAATTCAAAAAATCAGTCGTTCAAAATGGTGTTTCCCACGAGACGGGAGTGGCGGAGCATAATTGAAAACCGCCTGAACGCAAGACGGTTTTGGAGCAACGCGGGCATTCCCGGGTGTGGAAATCTTATTTTGACCATACCCGGGAGTATGTAGATAACGCAAGGGCTGTCATTTCAATGGTTTTGGTTCGCTGCTTCACAAATTCACTTCGGCCAACCCATCGGCGGTCGCTTCACCGTCAGCGAATGGTCAATGGCGTGTATCCAGTTGCCCTCGATTTTCAGCCGCTCGCCTTCCGGCCCGTGCCGCTTTTGCTTCGACTTGGCGCGTGGCTTAGGCGCGCTGGCCTTTACGATTGCGTCTGCTGGTTTCTTTTTCATAGTTTTGTCAAATGAACCCCACCCGATTCAGACTCCGTTTTTCTGACCACGAACTGGCTAAGGTTATCGCCGAATCCAAACTGCCAAAAGGCATCCAGATTACAGGCCCAAGCCAGCCCTTCATACGGGCTTCGCATGGAATGGATATTGTTGTGTATGTAAACATTCAAATTTCTAGTATTTCATTAGTGGCCACTCTCGCCATTTTTCTTGCTAAGCAGCTTGTCGCATACCTTAAAGAACGAAAGCAGAAAGATACCACCATAAACGACAAGCAGATTAAACCGCAACGCCGCGAGGTATTGAGACTCATTAAGGGAGTGCTCGCTGATGAAAAGGCCCGCGATGCACAGCGGGCAAAGGATAACAAGCAGCAAGTCAAAAATCGGGTGGTCAAGAAGCCAAAATAGCCGTTTGAGTTTTTTTATCATGTCATGCTCCGTAATAGGCCAGCCGCTTGCCCTTCGCGCCTTCAATTGGCACAGCAACTCGCCAACCTCAAGGGAGGTTTTGTGGACACTCCACCACTTGAAGTTTTTGTCATCAAAGGCATCAAGTTTATGGATATTGTGTCCACTCCAAATATCAGCGCCGATGAGACTGCCCGCCGATTGGCTGACCTTCAGGATTTTACTTCGACTGTAATTCACGCCAATAAACAGAAGTAGCACCACCAACCACAGCAGCAACCGCAAGTCGCAGAAACCACCCATTGCTCCAACTCCTTGATTTCCGGCCTGTTCCGGCCTTTTCGGGCCTGTTCGGGCCAAAACCGGCCCCTTGCGTAATCGCCATACTTCCGACCATACCTTGACACCCCCAAGTTTTGTATGTTACAAACCTGTGACCACAATTAGCTGTGGCTTTATGCGCTGCCCAAAGTGCGGTTGTCAGGACGATAAGGTCATTGATTCGCGCGCCTCGCGCGAAGGGGCCACGATTCGCCGCCGTCGCCAATGCGCCAAGTGCGCTCATCGGTTCACAACTTACGAGGAGATGGAGCGCGAAGGGTTGATGGTCCTCAAGCGCGACGGGCGGCGGGAGGAGTTTTCGCGCGAAAAACTTTTATCCGGTGTCAAGAAAGCCTGCCAAAAACGCCCCATCAGCCCGAAAGTGATGGAAGACATGGTGGACCACATCGTCGTCGTCGTGACTGACGAACACGAGAGCGAGGTGCCGGCCGAGTTCGTCGGCAAAATGGTCATGGACGGCCTGCGCGAAATTGACGAGGTCGCCTATGTCCGGTTCGCCAGCGTCTATCGCCGGTTTCAGGAAGCCACCGACTTCGTGCACGAGGTCAAAAAACTGGAGGCCAGGCAATGATCGCCTTGATGTCCGATTGTTTGCTGTTCCGGCTCGCCAGCGGCGAAAGCGTTCCGTTCTCGGCGGAAATGATTTCCGTCGAACTCGTCGGTGATGTCACGGGAAAATTCGATCCTGAAATCATGCGTCACGCCACGGCGTCTGTGTTTCATTATTTCAAAAGTGAGCTGGGCCGCGAAACCGTCACCGTTGGTGAATTTGCCGGGGCGCTGGAAAAAGTGCTGCGCGGCCTGGGCTTAAACATCCGTTCCGACGAGCCCGAAACCCGGCGCGAGCGCCGGGGGATTGTGGAGGCCGATTTGCTGACGCTCGCGCACGAATCCGGCGAAGGCCGCGAGTTGTTTTTCTTTCCGCGGCTGCGGGGCGAACTGCGCGCGCAACTGCGCCGCACGCCGCGCCTCGTGCGCTTTCGCGGGCTCCGCGGCTGCGTCAAGCAGCTTGCCGGCGCGCGCCGCTGGAGTTTGCGTTGTGAAAGATTGGAAGAGCAGATCGTCGAATACCTCCGCGGATGTCTGGGCGCCGAACCGGAGCAGGCTGACTGCGCGCTGGTGGTGGAATAATTTTTGGTAGGGACGCCTCGCTGAGGCGTCTGCGGTCGGCCCGGCGGGCCGACCCCACCTCGAATGGTTTATGAGCAAAACACTTTTCGAAAAAATCATCGCCCGCGAGATTCCGGCGGCGATTGTTTATGAGGATGACTTGGTGCTCGCGTTCCGCGACATCAAGCCCCAGGCGCCGGTGCATGTGTTGATTGTTCCCAAGAAGCCCATCCCGCGCCTGGCTGAGGCCGGGCCGGAAGACCACAAGGTTCTCGGCCATCTTTTGCTGAAGGCCGCCGAAGTCGCGGACAAATTGGGCTTGAAGAAAGGCGGCTACCGGCTCGTCATCAACAACGGTCCCGACGCCGGCGAAGCCGTGCCGCACCTGCACGTTCACATTCTTGGCGGGCGCCACATGGCGTGGCCACCGGGGTGAATCCTCGCTGGATAGAAATTTTGTTCGGGCGCAAAGTCAATAATCTGACAACATGAACTGGTTTGCAAAATTATTCAGGCCAAAACCGTTAAACCAATCTGATCGCGATTTTTCTGATGCGTGCAATGCTTTCACAACTGGGAAAACAATATGGAATGATGCAGTTTTATTAAAAGGTTCTCGTGAATCCTCGCTGAGTAAAATAAAGGAAGCTCTTAAGTTTTTTGATGAAGCAATAGAAAAAGGGCTTATCGAACCAACAGTATTTTCGCATGGATTTGACGAATCAGAAGCATTTTCACTTCGAGGCAGCTGCCTAGATGATTTAGGATTTTATTTTGAAGCACTTGAAGATTATAATAGGGCAATCGGAAAAAATCCTCGAAAAGCTATAGCTGGTAACTATTTCAGGCGCAGTATGGTAAAAAAATCACTTTTCGATTTTGAAGGAAGTTTGGCTGATTTAAAAGAAGCCATTCGCCTTTCAAAATTGGACAACGATGATAATAAGTATTGGAATAATTATGCAAAATCAACTGGGTATTCTTCCCAAACTGCTTTTTATGAAATGAGTTTGCCGACGGAAGCAGAGATTTCTGTAAAAAGAGCCTATCCTGATAAAATCATTGAAGAAGAATTGAAGGAAATAAAAAGAAGAAAGCTATAAATTAGGTAGGTCGTAAAATTTCTTCAACACGTTGCCCAGCCGCTTGATGCCTTCGCGGATTTCTGCCTCGCTCGCGTTGCCGAAGCTGATGCGTATTTCGTGATTCGGTTTGCGCCGCGCGGGATCATCCGCGTAACACAATTCACCCGGCACGTAGAGTACATCGTTCTTCAACGCGGTCTGGAACACTTTCGATTTCACGCCAGTGGGAATGTGTTTTGGCAGGCGCGCCCAGAAATAAAGTCCGCCCGCCGGTTCCCACCATTCGACGGCTGACGGAAAATGTTTTTCGAGCGCCAGCTTCATCACGCGCGCCTTGTGCGCGTAGCGTTTTTGCAGCCGTGCGACCTGTTTGGCATAGGCTCCCGAGGCCAGTGCGCGGGCGAGAAGTTGTTGCAACAAATTCGCCGTGCCGAAATCGTGATTGCCCTTGATATGCCGCGTCGTCGTGAACAGCGGTTCCGGCAGGATGCCATAGCCCACCCGCGCGCCGGTCGCAAACGGCTTGGTGAACGTGCCGGCGTAAATCACGCGCTCCGCCGCGCCGGGAACCGCGAGCGCCGACTTTTCCCCATAACTTGTAGCGGCGGTCTGTGACCGCCGAATGTTTGTCATTCCGTCCGAAAAACGGCGGTCACAGACCGCCGCTACAGTTTCAAACCGCAATTCGCGATACGCCGCGTCTTCGAGCAGATAAATTGGATGTCCCGCCGCGCGCTCGAACTGCTTCAACAATTTCAGAATGCCGCGCTTTTTCTCAAAGCTGGTCGTGACACCGGTCGGGTTTTGAAAATAGCTGACGAGGTAAAGCAGTTTCACCCGGCGCAACTCGCCGGAGCGTTTGAGTGAGGTCAGGATTTTTTCGAGATGCGCCAAATCCAGCCCGTCGCGTTCAAGGCGGACGCCACGCGCACGGAGACCGCGGCTTTGGAGGATGCTGAGATAAACAAAATATGTCGGGTCTTCGACAAACACGATGTCGCCTTCGTCGCACAACGCTTCAGCGGTCATGTAGAGCAGTTGTTGCGAACCGCTGGTGATGAGCAGGCGTTCAGGCGGGTAATTTTCTCCGTGCGCGCCGTCGAGTTTTTGCAGGTGCTGCGCGGTAAGCCGGCGCAGTGCCGGGTCCCCGGCGGTTGAACCGTATTGCAGCGCCGACTGGCCGGTTTTGGGCGAACGCAGGATTTGATTCAGCACAGCGCGGGTTTCCGCAACGGGCAACGAGGGATTGTCGGTGAAGCCGGCGGCCAGTGAAATAAGCCGGGGCCGCGTCAGCGCCGTCTGCATGAGCCACGAGATGGGCGGTTCGGGGGTGCGTTGGCCAATTTGGGACAAGGCGGAGTTTTTCATTTCAATTAACATCGAACATCCAACACCGAACGCCCAACGTCGAATTTATTTTGTCGGCGACCATTCGATGTTCGATGTTGAATGTTCGGCGTTCGATGTTTTGCTTTTCATTTTGCGCCGAAGACGCTGTCGAGGATGACTTCCTTGGTTTTCCAGATGAGCGCCATGGTCATGGCCAGGGGCAGCAGCGCGCAAAACGTCAGTGCCCAAAAACCGAGCCGGTTCAGCCAGTCGGAGAAGTTGCCGAGCGCCAGTTGCCACCGCACGGAGTGAAGGAAAACGACGAAAGCCACGCCGAGGAACAAAAGGCCGGCGAGCAGCCAGCGATTGAGGGCGGTGAACAGGAGCGTTTCGTGCCGGAGCGTTTCGTCCGGCAGCATCGCGCCGAGCTGTTTGAGGACGACATTCAGGTTGAACAAAAAAAGTAGCGCGGACAAAACGAGCACAAACACCGCCGCGTTGAAGAACGGTTGTTCCGGCATTTTGTCCTGCCAGTAGAGAAACGGGCAGAGGCCGAAGTTGACGAGGCCAAGGAGTTTCGCGCGGTCGAGGGCGTTGCGCCAGGGACGTTCCTGTTTTTGGAAGTCGCTCATCTGCCAGAGGCCGTAGAGCAGCAAACCGGTGCCGGCCAGCGCCGGGACGAGGCCCAGCGGTTTGAGCCAGTCGGCCTTGGCGGTTTCCGCGCAAATGACCAGCGACGCGGGCAGTCCCCAAAATAGCGCGGACAGACCACGGGCAAGGCGTCCGAGTGAGCGGAGCAATTCGGCGTTGGGCGCGGGATCATCCATGAAAGGCGAAGACGCAGGATAGAAGATTGAGGATGGCCTTTGCAAGTGGATGAGTTGCCATTCTCAATCCCCGCCTTCAAAAGCTCAAATAGGTGTAGGCCTTCAGCCCGCGTTCGTAATCATCCAGCAGGCGCATGGCCTCGGACGGCTTCATGCGGTCGGATTTGATGGCCTCGTCCATTTGCGCCTTCATCTGGCGCTTGAGCTCGTTTTCGTCGTATTGCACGGCCGCGAGCGACTGGATGATGGTGTTGCCTTCAATGATTTCCTCGATGTAATAGCCGGTCGGTTCGTCGGGTTCGAGAAAGACATGAACCTCGTTGACACGGCCGAATAAATTGTGCAGGTCGCCCATGATGTCCTGATAGGCGCCCATCAGGAAAAAGCCGAGGTAATACGGCTCAAGCAAACCGTTGCCGTTGGTGTTGAGTTTGTGCAGCGGCAGCGTGTCGCGCACGTCGCGCAGGTCAATGAACTTGCTGACCTGGCCGTCGGAATCGCAGGTGATGTCCACGAGCGTGCCTTCGCGGGTGGGACGCTCGTTAAGGCGGGCAATCGGCATGATGGGAAACAACTGGTCGAGTGCCCAGTGGTCGAGCAGCGATTGAAAGACGGAAAAATTACAGAGGTATTGATCGCTCAGGCTGTCCTCGAGCTTGCGGATTTCCTCCGGCACGTAGGCGTGGCCCTTGTAGTGTTCGACCACGGCGCGGCTGATCTGCCAGTAAAGATCCTCAATTTTCGCCTTTTCGGGCAAATCCAGCACACCGAGCGTGAACATGTGCTGCGCGTCCTCGCGGCGTTCGAGCGCGTCGTGATAGGCCTCGAGCTTGTTGAGCTTGGCCAGGTTTTTCCGGATGTCGAGCAGCTCATTGACGAGCGGATGCTCCTTGTCGCCGAATTTCAAAAATTCGCCGGGCCGGATTTTTTCAATCGCGCCGAACACCTCGACGATCAGGACGCTGTGATGCGCGACGATGGCGCGTCCGCTTTCGCTGATGATGTCCGGGTGCGGGACGTTTTCGGCGTTGCACACGTCGGCGATGTAATAGACCACGTCGTTGGTGTATTCCTGTAGCGAGTAATTCGTCGAGCTGTCAAACGCCGACCGGCTGCCGTCGTAATCCACACCGAGCCCGCCGCCGACGTCGAGGTAGGAAATGGGGAAACCCATTTTGTGCAGCTTCGCGTAAAGGCGCGCGGCTTCCTGCACCGCTTTTTTGACCGTGAGAATATCTGGCACCTGCGAGCCAACGTGGAAATGCAGCAACTTAAAACAATGACCGAGATTTTCCGCCTTCAACATCTCTGTCGCCTCCAGCAGTTCAGCCGTGCTCAGGCCGAACTTCGCGTTTTCGCCGCCGCTGCTCGCCCAGCGGCCCGCGCCCCGGCTCACCAGCCGCGCGCGGACGCCGAGCAACGGTTCGACATTGAGCTGTTTGGAAATCGCAATGATATGCCGCAACTCCTCCAATTTCTCAACGACCAGGATGATCGTTTTGCCCAATTTGATGCCGAGCATGGCCATCTTGATGAACTCCGCGTCCTTGTAACCGTTGCAAACAATCAGGCAGCCGATTTGATTTTGCATCGCCAGACCGGCGAGCAGTTCCGGTTTGCTGCCGACTTCGAGGCCGAAATCAAACGGCTTGCCCGCGTCGAGAATTTCCTCCACGACCTCGCGGAGCTGGTTCACCTTGATCGGGAACACGCCGCGATAACGGCCCCGGTAACCGTATTCCGCGATCGCGCTGCGAAAAGACTGGTTCAATGCCTCGACCCGGTGGCGCAAAATGTCCTGGAACCGGATGAGCAGCGGAAATTTCAATCCGCGGCCTTTCGCCTCTTCGATGACGTCCGTGATGTCCACCGCCACGCCCGCGTCTTGCAGCGGCCTGGCGACGACGTGGCCCTCGTCGTTGATGTCAAAATACTTCGCGCCCCAGCGTTGAATGTTGTAAAGGGTGCGTGCCGCTTCGATGTCCCACGGCCGCGCCGCCCCGGTTGAATTGCTCATCTCATGTGTCGAGTCGAGCGAACTATAAAACGCGCCACGCGAAAATCAACAGGCAGAATGAAAAATTTTCGTGACGCAATTCCAGCTTTCGCGCCTATTAACTCGTGAGAATTTTGTTTTCATTGTCGCAAATCGGCAGAC
>JBEKJN010000071.1:0-11290 GCA_050011235.1 Verrucomicrobiota bacterium
CCTCGCCAGCGCGGCACGGCAGGTGGCCGACGACAAGCGCATCAAGCTCGAAACGTTTGTGGATCCCGCGTTGGACACGGTGCTAGCCGACCGCGACAAGCTGGAAAAAATCCTGCTGAACCTCATGTTCAACGCGCTCAAGTTCACGCCCGCCGGCGGGCGTGTGTCCTTGCGCGCCGAAAAACAGGGTGAAGAATTCGTTTTAATTGTGAGCGACACCGGCATGGGCATCGCCGCGAAAAACCTGCCGTTTATTTTCGACCGCTTCTGGCAGGCCGACGGTTCGTCCAAGCGCAAATATCAGGGCGTTGGCATCGGTCTGGCGCTCGTGAAAGAGCTGGTCGAAATCCAAAGCGGCAAGGTTGGCGTGGAAAGCCAGGAAGGCAAGGGCACCACGTTCGCGGTGCGGTTGCCTTATGAAAAGGCCGGGGTGATGGAGAAAGAGCAGCAGCCCGAAACCGGCGAAACGGTTTCCGGCAAGGCGGAAGCCGGCGGGACCGTGACTTCGGAGGAATGGCTGGCGAATTTGTACCGGCGCGCAGAATTGTTCCCGGCATTGACCCCGTTGCAGCAAGCCGTCAAGCCGGTCGAGTTTATGGGCAACGGCAGGCGCGCCACGTTGCTGGTGGCCGACGACGAGCCGGACATGCTGCGGTTTTTGAAATCGCAGTTGGCCTCGCAATACGAGGTGATTGAGGCGGTGGACGGACAACAGGCGGTGGAGAAGGCAAGCCAGTTTTTGCCGGACATCATTCTGCTGGACATGATGATGCCGGAGAAGGACGGCTTGCAGGCCTGCCGCGAAATCCGCGCGCACACGCCCACGCAAAATATTCCGGTCATCCTGCTCACCGCGCGCGCCGACGAGGAAACCAAATTGAACGCGCTGGGAGTCGGCGCGAGCGATTTCCTGGCGAAACCGTTTTCGACGACGGAATTGCACGTGCGCATCAAAAACCTTGTCGAGTCGCACGGGTACCAGCGCAAGTTGTCCCGGCAAAACCAGGCGCTCGAATCCACCATCGAACAGCTCAAGGACACCGAGTCGCAGTTGGTGCAGACCGAGAAGCTGGCGTCGCTGGGGCGCATGAGCGCGGGCATCATTCATGAAATCAACAATCCGCTGAATTTCGCCACGACCGGCCTGTTCGCCTTGCGCCACAAAAGCAAATTGCTCGCGCCGGAGCACCGCGGCGAATACGAGGAAATTCTCAGGGACGTTGAAGAAGGCATCAAGCGCGTGCGCAACATCGTGTCCGACCTCCGCACGTTCACGCATCCCGACACCGAACAGCGCGATCAGGTCGAGGTGGCCGAAGTGGTCGGCGCATCGTTGCGGTTTTTGAGCGGCGAATGGCGCGACAAGGTGCGGATTGAGTCGAAGCTGGCCGAACACCAGACGGTTTGGGCCAATCGCAACAAAATGGTTCACATCCTGGTGAATCTGCTGCAAAATTCGCTGGACGCGTTGCGGCACAAAAAATTTGCCGGCGAGCAACCGACCATTTGGATCGAAGGCCGCATGGAAAACGACCGCAGCTTCATCGTGCTTCGGGACAATGGCACGGGCATTGACGCGGAGCACCTGGACAAGATTTTTGATCCGTTTTTCACGACGAAGGAAGTGGGCGAAGGCATGGGATTGGGTTTGAGCATTTGCTATCGCATTGTTCGGGAATACGACGGGCGCATTTCCGTCAGGACCGAACGCGGCAAGTATTGCGAGTTCACGCTCGAATTTCCCGTCAAGAAGCAACCCGCAGTTTCATCGGAGCAACGTCATGGAGAATTTGTACAACTATAAAAGATTTGCGATCCTTTACGTGGACGACGAGGAAAAATCGCTGGCCAATTTTTCCCGCGCGTTCGGGGATCAATTTTACATCTTCACGGCGGCCAGCGCCCAGGATGGCCTGAAGCTGCTCGAACAGCACGCCGATGAAATCGGCCTGTTGATGACCGACCAGCGGATGCCCGGCGAAAAAGGCGTGTGGCTTTTGGAACGCGCGCGCAAGCTCCGACCACACATGATTCGCATACTGGTCACCGCTTACGCGGACATGGACGCCGCCATTGACGCCGTCAACAGCGGCGCGATTTACAAATATGTCAGCAAGCCGTGGGACCCGCCGCAACTTGAACAAACACTCATGCGCGGCCTGGAATTTTTCATGGTGCGGCTGGAGCGCGACCAGTTGCTCCGGGAAAAAATGTCGGTGATCCGCAACATGATGATTGCCGATCGGATTGTGAGCCTGGGCCTGTTGGCCGCCGGCCTCAGCCATCATATCCGCAATTCGCTCGTGGCGGTGAAAACATTTCTTGACCTCGCGCCGGTGAAAATGGCCGAGGAAAAATCGGCGATGAAAGGTCTGCGCAATCCCGATTTTTGGAAGGAATACCACCAGAACGTCCAGTCACAGATCGAAAAAATCAACGGGTTGCTCAAGGATTTGGGGACGGCATCCGGAACGCCGTCGTTTCATTTCACCGACAAGGTGTTTATGCACGAAGCCATCAGCGCGGCCCTCAAATCGTTTGCGGATCAATTCGCCGCGCGGGGCATCCAGGTTGACAACCAGGTTCCTGATTCGCTGCCGGCGCTGCAGGCGGACAAGCCGAAATTTTACCGGCTGTTCGAGCTTTTGCTGAAAGACGAACTGGCCAGCCTGCCGGCCGGCAGCCGCGTCACGCTGACGGCGGAATTGCAGGAGAAAGACGGCGCCAAGCCGGAGATCCTTGTTCGAATCAGCGACAACGGGCCGGGTCTGCCGGAGGAAGCGTTGCGCGTTGTGTTTGATCCGTTCGTCGTGCGCAGCGACACGCCGTCTGAATACGGCATTCACCTCATGGCGTGCTTCTTTATTGTTTATCACCACGGCGGGAAAATTGACGCCAAAAGCCAGCCCGGTCGCGGCACCACGTTCACGATTTGCCTGCCGCTCAATCCCGAACGCGCCGCGCCGCCGCCCAGCGAACAGGAATTTCTCCAGAAAGTCCTGCTCAACGAGGAATTGTGGGAAAAATTGATTTCGTCTGAATAGAGGGAGCGGGTCTTCTCAAAAATTGTCCATTTCCGGCCAATTTTGTCACAAGCCTCCGGCCAATAATGAATTGACCTGAAGCCAAAAGCAGTGGATAATCCGGCGGTAGTGACGCCAACCGAGAACAGGTTTGGTCCATTCGGAACGGTAACGCGATGAAAACGCTTTTGGTTTTGGCCGCTCATCCAGATTTCGCCGAAACGATTCGCGCGGGTCTAAACCCGGAGCAGTATCGCGTCATCCATCGCGCCGACGCACAGGAAGCCGAGCCGCTGCTGGCGCATGGCCTGGCCAGCGCGTGCATTCTCGACCTTGAACTGCTCGGCGTGCAGGGCATTTGGGCCATTGAAAAACTTCGCCGGCACGACGCCAAATGCCCGGTCATCGCCTACACCGCCGCCAAAAAGTCAGAATGGGAAGAGGAAGCCTACCTGCACGGCGTGACGCACGTTCTGACCAAACCCGTGCGCATCCGGCTCCTGAGCGAGCTGCTTGACCGTTTGTGGGCCACGCCGCAACGCGCCATTCAAACACCGCTGCCCATGCCCGTGCTGCCGCCCCAGCCTCCGTTTCCCCGAACCATCGAATTCGCTTCGGCGCGGTTTATCGGTGCGTCGCAAACCCTTGGTGTGCTGCGCGATTTTTCGTCCATTCTCATGCATTCGCTCAACGCCGAGCCGATGCTCAAACAATTCCTGCTCTTCCTGCGTGAAATTCTTAGTGTCTACCGCGCCGCGATTTTCCTGAACCGCCCCAGTTCGCCGCTGGTTGAACCACTTTCAACGGAGGAAAGCCGTCGTCTGCGCGCCGCGTCAGCCATCGGCATTGCGCCGGGCCTGCTCGAACATTTTGAGTTGTCACTCGATTCCGGCATCGGCGCTCAACTGGCCCACCTGGGACGAATTCTCCGCCGCAACAGCGACGAGGCGCGCGCGGATGCCGGGACGCAGAAGGAGTTTGAACTGCTCGGCGCACAAATCGCCGTGCCGATTCTCGACCACGAAATCATCGTTGGGGTCGCCGTTTTCGACGGTCGCGTCACCGGCGAGCCGCTCGCCAACGACGAGCTGGAACTGATTTTCCATTTGCTCGAGCAGGTGGGTCTCGCGCTCCGCAACATCTGGCTGCACGACCAGCTCGCTGGCAATCACGAGATGATGACCGGCGTGCTGCGCGAACTCAGCAGCGCGTGCATTGTCGTCGGGCGCGACTTGGAAGTGCTCCACGCCAACAAGGCCGCGCGCCGGCATTTTGGCCGGAAAAATCAGCGTAGCGGCGAACTGGAATTCAGCGATCTGCCGCAATCGCTCGGCGCGAAAATTTATCAGGTGCTCCGCACCGGCGCGGCTGTCGGGCCGTTCAAATTCGAGCCGGAAAATTCGCCCGGCACGGTTTACAATGTCAGCGTAGTTCCATTTCAGCGGCAAAATTCCGCCGTGCCCGTTTCCGCGCTGTTGATGGCCGAAGACCTCACGCAGAGCGAACAGTTGCGGCGGTTGGAAATCGAGGCGGCCAACCTTCGCCTGATCAAGGCCATGGCTGACCGCCTTGCGCACGAAATCGGCAACGCCATGGTGCCACTCTCCACGCACCAGCAGTTGCTCGTCGAAAAATACCGGGACGCCGATTTCCGCAAGTCGCTCGACCTTGCGTTGGCTGATGGCGTCAGGCGCGTCACGCGGCTCATCAATCAGATGCGTTTTCTCGCGCGTGACGGACAGGTTGAACTGCAAGCCTTCCCGGTCGAGCCGCTGATTCAGGAAGCCTATCAGGAAGCGCGCCAGCATCAGCCGGCCGAGACCGCGCAGTTGAATTACGAAAAGAGGGGCAAACCCATCATCGTTACCGGCGACCGCGCGGCGTTGAAGCACGCTCTCGCCGAGGTCATGCTCAATGCCCTTCAAGCCAACCCCAAAGAGCCGAAGATTGATGTCAAGTTGCACACCGAAGGCGACAACAGCCATCAGGACCTGAAAATTGAAGTGCAGGACAACGGCTCCGGCTTTACCACCGAAGCCGCCAAACAGGCGCCCTCACCGTTCTTCACCACGCGCAATGTTGGACTTGGACTCGGTTTGACCGTCAGCCGGAAAATTATCGAAACTCATCACGGCAAACTGGAAATCGTTCCGCCGCAATCCGGCAAATCCGGCATCGTTCGCATTTCGCTGCCGGTTGACGTTGGGGCTGCGACCGCGGGATAGGCCATTCATCGGCTTTGCGCTTGTCACTACAGGAAGTGGGTTCTAAAGTGCGGGAAAAGCAGCAGTTATTTTGACATGATTGAGTTGATTCAATTTCCTTGGAGCCCGTATTGCATTGTCCAGCGCTGCATCTTGGAATTTGCCGGAGCCCGTTTCAAAATCATCAACATCCCGAATCAAAACCGTTCCCTCGTCTGGAAATTGACGAAGCAACGGTACTACGGCGTGCCCATCGTCAAGGACGGGAAGACGGTCGTGTTTGAACTCAACGACGATTCACAGGTCGTCGCCAAATATCTTGATGCAAAATTCCAACTCGGCCTGTTCCCGTTCGAACTCGAAGGCGTCCAATCCATTCTCTGGCGCTACATCGAGAATGAAATTGAAGGCGCGGCGTTCCGGCTCAACGACATTTACTGGCGGGAAAACGTGCCGCCAGAAGGGCAGCTCGATTTTCTGCGGTTCAAAGAGCGCAAGTTCGGACGCGGCTGCATTGACCAGTGGCGCAAACAGCAGGGCGAGTGGCTGAAGCGGCTGGAGCAGGGTTTGGTGCCGTTCGAGGAAATGGTGGCGCACCATCCGTTTTTGCTGGGGGACCGCCCGCACTTTGTGGATTTCGATTTGTTCGGGATGCTTGAAAATTTTCTTTACTCGGGCCATTATAAATTGCCGCCGGCGCACAATCATCTCAAGGACTGGCATCGGCGGATGAGCAAATTAAAAAGGAAAAAGACACAATAAAAAAAGGCGGCCCACCGGCAGCCAGCTTCCCTCCTTCCGCCTTTTGATCTTCTATTTTGAATTGTGAAAAACTACATCATTGACACCAATGTTCTCCTGCACGATCCGCATTCACTGTTGAGCTTTGAGGACAATCATGTCCTGATTCCCATCGAAGTCATTGAGGAAATTGACCGCTTCAAGCGCGAGTCCACCGAACTCGGCCAGAACGCGCGCACCGTATCGCGGATGCTCGACGGCTTTCGCGGCGACGGCAGCTTGAGCGAAGGCGTAGAACTGCCCAACGGCGGCAAATTAAAAATTGCGTTTCAAAAAAACGGGCACATCAACGGTGACGCCCATGGCAATGGCAACAACGTGGACAACCGGATTCTTTCGCTCGCCGCCGCCATCCAAAAATCGCAGCCGAAAAATCCGACGATCCTCGTCAGCAAGGACATCAATCTCCGCATCAAGGCCGACGCGCTCGGGTTGCAGGCCGAGGATTACGAGACCGACCGCGTGTCCATCACCGACCTTTACACCGGCATGCTGGAAATGTCCGTCGGTACGGACAAAATGGCCGCCTACCGCGCCAAAGGTGAACTCGCACTCAACAGCGGCGAAAAATATTTTCCGAACGAGTACTGCACACTCATCGACGAAACGAATCCCAAACGCACCGCACTCACCAAAGTGGACGTTACCGGCCAAAAGTTGGTGCCCATCATTGACAGCCGCGAAGGCGTTTGGGGCATCAAACCGCGCAACCGCGAGCAGCATTTCGCCTTCGACGCGCTGTTGGATGACCGCGTCAAGCTCGTCACGCTCATGGGCAAGGCCGGCACGGGAAAAACCTTGCTGGCGATGGCCGCCGGACTGAAGCGCACCGTGCTCGATCGCGAATTCCGCCGGCTCGTGGTCGCGCGCCCGACCATTTCCATGGGCAAGGAGCTCGGCTTTTTGCCCGGTTCGCTCGAGGAAAAACTCGCGCCGTGGATGCAGCCGATTCACGACGCGCTGGAAATGTTGAGCGACCTCAACATGGGCCACGACCATCGCCGCAGCGGCGATCTGATGCGCTCCGGCGGCATCGTCGTCGAGGCGTTGAGCTACATCCGCGGGCGCAGCATCGCCAACCAGTTCATGATTATTGACGAGGCGCAAAACCTGACGCCGCTCGAAGCCAAAACCATCATCACGCGCGTTGGCAGCGGCACGAAAATCGTCTTCACCGGCGACCCGTATCAAATTGACAATCCCTACGTGGACTCGTCCTCAAACGGATTCAACTATGTCGTCAGCCGCTTCCGCTCCGAAGCCATCGCCGCGCACATTGAGTTGCAAAAGGGCGAACGGTCTGAACTTGCCGAACTGGCGGCAAACGTTTTGTAACCAAACACTTAGCCTCGGTGCCAGGAAAGACTGACAGTGAATTTCCGCGTCGCGGATGGACTGGTTTCCATTTTGCGAGTTGACAAATTGCCGTTGTCACCGAAATTTCCAGCAGAGCTGTATTGGGCGCTGCGGGCGTCTTCAGCGGGAAATTATGATCTCAAACGAGCGACCATCACCTTTTGGCGGGCGGCCTTACAGTCAGCCCAAACCACCAGTCAACGAAGACACACTCAAATCCGGGCAGGTGCAGATTGAGCGCAAAACCTTCATCTTCACGCTCAAGGAAAATCCGCGTGGACGATTCCTGCGCATCACCGAAGACGTCGGTGGACGACGCGACAACATCATCATCCCGGCCCCCGGTTTGGAGGATTTCAAAAAACTTCTGGAGGAAATGGTGAAAGCAGCGAACGAATTACCAACGAAAAGCAGTTCGTAAAAGCTTCCTGACGCAGCCTCCTACAATTTTCGGGGAGAGGCTTTCTTCCTCGGTTTCGCCCGTGGCGCGTCGCCCCAGAGACTCTCCAAGTCGTAACGTTCGCGGACGTCGTGTCGCATGGTGTGGACAATCACGTCGAAGTAATCCAGCACCACCCACGCACCATGCACCGTGCCGTCCACCGCTCGCGGGCGCTCGCCGTGCTCCTCGCGCAACCGGTCGGTAATTTCATCCACGATGGCGCGCAAATGCGGTTCGCTTGTGCCGGACGCAATCACAAAATAATCCGTCACCGACGACAATTTGCGCACGTCGAGAATGACGATGTTTTCCGCCTTTTTATTGTCCGCGAATTCGCGGCAAAGCCGGGCAAGTTTTCTGGAATCCATAGTTGCCACAAAGATTTAACCACGGATGGACACGGATGGACACGGATTTTTTTGACGCAAATTTCATGAGTTGCCGTCGGGTGGAACTGTGAATTGAGTTTTACCCGTGTTCATCTGTGTTAATCCGCAGTTTGAGAATATCAGACATAAAGCCGTCCGCCGTGAATTGCCTCCGCCACCGCCGGCGGCACGAACTGATCAATCGGCAAACCCGCCTTCACCCGTGCGCGAATTTCCGACGACGACACGCCCAGTGGAAAACCCTTGAGCGTTCGTCCGCGAAATGGCAGCGGGAAATTTGCCGCCGTCCCGCCCGGCCGCGGAATCGCGACAAATTCCGCGAGCTTGGCCAATTCGTTGGCTTCGCGCCATTCGTTGAGTTTCGCCGCATTGTCCGCACCGATGAGATAAAACAATTCGGCCCGGGGAAAACGCCGCGTGTAATCGCGCAAGGTTTCAACGGTGTAGGAAACACCGCCACTCCGGATTTCCTGCTCGTCAATTTCGCAATTCGTTTTGCCGGCGAGCGCGAGCCGGAGCAGTTGCAAGCGGATGGATGCGGGTGCGGGTTTGCTTTCCGGCTTGAACGGCGACTGTGCTGCCGGAATGAAAAACAGCCGGTCCAAAACCAGTTCTTCCATCGCCGCCTGCGCGACCAGCAGATGGCCGAGATGAACGGGGTCAAACGAACCGCCAAATAAACCGAATTTCATGTTTTCTCAACAACATCGTCGCACACCATTAAACCGTTGTTCCGTAACTTCAACGTAAATCTGCTGCGCGTTCGCCGGATGGCAGGTGCAAACCGCCTGCGCCTGCTGATGCGCACGTTCCAGATGCGATTCGCCGGACCATTCCTTCGCCAGCGCGAGTGCCAACGCGGCCGTGCCAGCAATGTGCAGCGTTTTGCCCTCAGCCACGGCGTAATCCGGCAGCCAGACCGGCTCAGTCTCGTGCAACACGGCAGGCTTGCGCCGCGACAACAGCAAAATCCATTCGCGCACGCTCAAGAGAATGATGGCCGTGATGAGCACCAGAAAAATTCCGGCAACGGCAGCGTCGAGGACGTTGTTGAATTGTTGTCGGCGCGCGTCTGCTATTGTCTTGTAAGCCGCCTCAAGGGTGGTCGTGTCGTGGTTATAGGCTGCGGTTTTTGCGTTTTCAAACAATGGGTTCAGTTTGTAATTCCAATCTTCCGCAGCTTGAAGAAATCCGATTCTCGGATTGTGGCTAAAAATCTTTTCCACACCGGCCGTGAACGTCACCGCCACCAGCCAAACCAGCGGAATCAACGTGATGAGCGCAAGTGCCGGCAAATGTAGCGCAGCCGTCCCGGCTGCAGCGGGAACAGGCTTTTCTTCGTGGGCAGCAGGCGCGACGCCTGCGCTACCTTTTTGCAATTGCATCTTCAAAATAATCGTCGTGCCGAGACACAGCGCGATGGCGGCGAGCATCTGGTTGGCGATGCCGAACAACGGCCAGAGCGAATTGATGCCGCCCAACGGGTCGCGCACGCCTTGGATCAAAAAATATCCCCACGCGCCGACCATCAGTGCGGCGGCGATGGGGACGACGCGGAAGTTTTTCGGGTCGCCAAGCGGTTTCCAGGCGCGGCCAAGCATGCTTTGAATCAGATAACGTCCCACGCGCGTGCCGGCGTCAACTGTGGTCAGGATGAACAGCGCCTCAAACATGATGGCGAAGTGGTACCACAGGTCGAGCCACCGGCCGTTGACGGCCTTGGAAAAAATCTGCGCCATGCCCACAGCCAGCGTTGCCGCGCCGCCCGTGCGCCCGAACAACGTCTTTTCACCAAGTTCGCCGGCCAGCGAATTCATATGTTCGGTTGTCACCGGAAATCCGAGCGCGGTGACTTGGGCCACGGTCGCGGCGGGATCGCCTTTGACGTTCATGCTAAAATAGACGCCGGGATCCAACGCGCAGGCGGCGATGAGCGCCATGATGGCCACGAAAGATTCACAACACATCGCGCCGTAACCAATGTGCCGTGCATAACGTTCGCGCGTAATCATTTTTGGCGTCGTGCCGCTGGCGATGAGCGAGTGAAAACCGGAAATTGCCCCGCATGCAATCGTGATGAAGCAAAACGGGAAAATTTTCCCGGCGACGATGAGGCCCGAGCCATCGGTGAATTGCGTGAGCGCGGGGAGTTGTAAATTGGGCAGCACGAGCAAAATACCGAATGCGAGCGCGGAAATCGTGCCGAGCTTCATGAACGTGCTGAGGTAATCGCGCGGCGCGAGCAGCAGCCATACCGGCAGGCTGCTGGAGATGACGCCGTAACCAATGATCGTCCACGCCAGCGTGATGCCGTGCAGGCTGAAATGCTGCGACCACGTCTGGCTTTGGTAAACCAGTTTGCCGCCCCACACCGCGAGCAACAGCAGCGTGACGCCAAAAGCTGAGGCTTCCAAAACCTTGCCGACACGCACAAAGCGCATGTAACAGCCCATCAACAACGCAATGGGAACGGTCGCGCCGACGGTGAAAATGCCCCACGGACTTTCCGCGAGTGCCTTCACCACGACGAGCGCAAGGACGGCAAGCAGAATCACGAGAATTGCCAGAATCGCGAGCATCGCGACGAAACCCGCGGGCGAGCTCAGTTCCTCCTTGAGCATCTGCGCGAGCGACTTGCCATCGCGCCGGATCGAACAAAACAAAATAACGAAATCCTGCACCGCGCCACCCAGCACGACACCCATGAGAATCCACAACGCGCCGGGGAGATAACCGAATTGTGCAGCGAGCACCGGTCCGACAAGCGGTCCTGGCCCGGCAATCGCCGCGAAATGGTGGCCGAAGACAATCCATTTGTTCGTCCGCACGAAATCGCGTCCGTCGTCGTGGACTTCGCAGGGTGTGGCACGACGGTCGTTGAACGCGAGCACGCGCGTGGCAATCCATTTGGAGTAAAACCGGTAACCGATGGCGTAGGTGCAAACTGCCGCGATGAGAATATCGGCGGAATTGATCGGTTCATTCCGGCGCAGCGCCAACACCGCGTAGGCCCCCGCGCCGGCCAGCACGAGCAGAATCCAAAAAATGGCAGCGACAATTTTTTTCAGGTTCGTC
>JBEKJN010000072.1:0-11020 GCA_050011235.1 Verrucomicrobiota bacterium
CTAATTGGGTGATTTTTGAAGTCATTGACATTTGAATACAGCATTAACTAACATCGGACTGTGAATTGGACTTGTCTTCGGCGAGTTCCTTGGCTCGACACGAGAGCGAAATTTGTCGCTCGTGTACGGTGGAACGGTACTCTGCTCGATATGGGGTCTTCCAATGGCGAAACATTATGCCACTTCAAGGAATTGAGGCCCGATCTTCATTTTTTTTCAACTGATTTGGCGGGTGAACCCGAAAAATATCCTAAGGGTTGTCAGTTTCATCGCGGCGATTTGCAGCGTGACAAATTGCCATGGCCCGACGCTTCAATGGATGCAATCACTTGCATGCACCTGGTTGAGCATTTGGTGGATTCAAAACTACTATTTCAGGAAGCGGCGAGATTGCTTAAGCCAGATGGGAGTATTTATATTGAGACGCCTCATCCCAAAACACTGTTTTATTCCAGTTCCATAAACTGCCCTTTTACCATTAACTTTTACGACGATGCGGGCCATATCAAGCCGATACCCCTCGGTGTTTTGGCACAATATGCAAGGCAAGTTGGTTTAGAGCCGGTTGCTGGCGGCATAGCGCGAAACTGGTTGTTTGCTGCGGCTTGGCCTTTTTTCTTTTTTTGCAAGCCCAGCCGTAAAAAGTATACGGCACTGGTAAATTGGCTTGGTTGGTCTGCTTATTTGATTGCCAAGCGTCCGCAAATTTCCAAATGAAGGGCGTTCCTGAAACCGTGATTGCGCTTCCATCATTCAAGTGAATATTTTCTGAACCCACTCAGTTGTCCGGCGATCTTGAATAGAAATAAAGGATTGTTTCGGAAATAACGCTTCGCCAGACGGCGCGGCTCTCGGCACAAACGGTAAAACCATTCCAGCCCGCTCCGCTGCATCCTGCCAAAAAGTCCGGGACGTTTCGTTGAGCTGAGTTCCGTTCATTTGCGTGTATTGCCAGTCTTGAGACAGCAGAAGCCTCGTTTTCGCTCAATCAAATTCGCCTGAAACCGTTTTATTCGAGCGAATACTTCTTCAACCCACAAAGTTGCGCGGCGATTTTGACGGCGAACAGCGGATTGTTTCGGAAATAACGCCTGCCCAGTCGTCGCGGTTCCTGGCACAGGCGGTAGCACCATTCCAATCCGCTCCGCTGCATCCAGCGCGGCGCCTGTTTGACGCGCCGGCTGAGAAAATCAAATGCCGCACCCACGCCGATCATCAGCGTCACATCCAATCGCGGCAGAAACTCCGCCATGAATTTCTCCTGTTTTGGCGTGCTCAAGCCGACCCACAGAATGTCCGGCCGGGCCGCCCGAACCGTTTCCTGCAGTTGTTCTTGTTCTTCGGCATTGAGCGCTCGAAACGGCGGTGTGTAACAGCCAGCGACCTGCAAAGCCGGAAACCGCGCCGTCAATTTGTCGCGCAATGTTTCCGCCACACCCGGAGCGCCGCCGAAAAAAAAGTGGCGGCACGGATTTTTTTCACTCCACGCGCAAACATCCAGCATCAAGTCCGGCCCGTAAACGCGGCTCATCCTGGAGTGACCGCTCAATTTGCCCGCCCAAACCATGGGCATCCCGTCCGGCGTGCACAGAAAGGCCTCGTTCAAAATTTTTCGGAATGCCGCGTCTGCCTGCGCCTCCATCACGCCATGCACACCAGTCACGCAAATGTACCCTTTGCGCCGCGCACGCACCGCGTCGGCAATCGCGGCCAGTGCCGACGGCAAGTTGATGACGCTGATGCCGACGCCGAGGACGTTGACTCGTTCGATGGCCATAGAAAAACCGGCAGGCAGCATACGCGATTGGGGTCAAAATGCCAGTCGAACCCGGTTTTAACCGGCGCAAATATTCTTCCATCAACCCCCGGCTTTCGTCTCAATTCGAGCCTGAAGCTCACTCACAAATTTGTATGAAGCTGCTCGTTTTCGCCCATGTGCCGCCGCCGTATCACGGCCAGAGCTACATGGTTCAACTGATGCTCAACGGTTTCGGTGGCGACCGGCGCACGCGGAAACACGAAGCGTTGAATCCTTTCGGCACTGAGTGTTATCACATCAATGCACGATTTTCGCGCGGGCTCGAAAACATCGGTGAACTTCAGAGCATCAAACTGGCACGGCTCTTCCTGCATTGTCTCGAAGCGATTTGGTGCCGGTTTCGCTACGGCGTGGAAAACTTTTATTACATCCCGGCACCCGGCAAACGTGTCGCGCCCTTTCGTGACTGGCTGGCGATGCCGATTTGCCGCCGGTCTTGCCAAATGGCTGGAGACGTCCGTGCAAATCCGAACCCGCGCTACCACCTACCGCTTGTTTAAACCCGTGGACCTCAGCATCGTTCTGTCCAAATACAATTTTGTCGACGCCGAGAAACTTTTGTCCCGGAACATTTGCGTCGTAAACAACGGCATTCCCGATCCCTGCCCGGATTTCGCAGAATCGATTCTGCCACGTCGCAGAGCAAGATTTGCCGCGCGCGTGAAATTACTCAAAGGCGAGAGTTTAACTTCAAGCGAACTTGCCTGCGCCGGCGATGATCCTCAAATCGTAAAGGTTTTATTTCTCGCGCATTGCATGAAGGGAAAAGGTCTGTTTGACACGCTCACAGGCTTGGCCTTGGCCAACGCGCGCCTGTTGCGGGCGAATTCGCCAATTCGCATGCATCTCACAGTCGCTGGCGAATTCATCAATCCGTCCGAGCAGACGGAGTTTTATGAGCGCATCGCGGAGCCAGGCTTGCAGGCTGAATCTGGCCGGACGGCAAAATCGTGCGTGACTTACATCGGTTTTGCCAACGATGAATATAAACGGCGTGTGTTCATCGAAAGCGACTGCTTTTGCTTTCCGACATATTACCACGCGGAAAGTTTTGGTTTGGTCGCGGTGGAAGCGATGGCCTTTGGTCTGCCGGTGGTGACGACGTGCTGGCGTTCGTTGCCGGAAATGTTGCCGCCCGGCTATCCCGGTCTGGTCGCCATCAAATCGCCAAACCAAATCGCCGATGCGCTGCTCGCCATGATGGTACAGCCAAATGGCGAATATTTGCGTGAAAACTTTTTGAACCGGTTCACGCTTCAGCGCTATCTCACAAATCACGCTGAAGCCATTCACAGCGTCGAAATCGCCGGATACACACCATCGCTGGCGCCCCGACCGCAAACCTTCTGAACCCGCGCGAGCAAATTCGTTGCGGAATTGACGGTTGTGATTACTCTCAACGCGTTGAAAATTGGCGTTCTCCAACTTAATTCGACCGTCGGTGATTTTGCGGCCAACCGGCAAAAGCTTGCAGCCGGCTATGAACGGGTCGGCGCGCTCGGCGCGGAATTCGTGCTGGCACCGGAATTGTTTCTGTGCGGCTATCCGCCGCGCGACTTGCTTTTACGCGCCGATTTCATCGAAGCCAATCTTGCCGCGCTCGTGGAAACCGCGAAACAAATCGGTGCGATTCCGCTGTGCGTTGGCTACGTGGACAAAAACCTCGAGCGTCCGGGGCGCACGCTGCAAAATGCCGCCGCCGTTTTGCAGAACGGAAAAATAATCTGGCGCACACACAAAAGTCTGCTGCCGACCTACGACGTGTTCGACGAGGACCGCTATTTTGAACCGGCCAAGACCGTCACACCGTTTGTGTTCAATGGACGCAAGCTGGGCATCACGATTTGCGAAGACATCTGGAACGACGAGGATTTCTGGCCGGAACGGCTCTATCGCCGTGATCCTGTCAAGGAACTGATCTCGCAGGGCGCGGAAATCATCCTCAACATCTCTGCGTCGCCGTGGCACGCCGGCAAGGAGCGGACGCGACTGGCGATGCTCCAGCGTATCGCGCGCGACGAACGCGTGCCACTGGCGCAGGTCAACCTCATCGGTGCCAACGACGAATTGATTTTTGACGGCCACAGCGTCGCGTTGAACCGTCGCGGCGAACCGCTCGTGTTGGGAAAAGGATTTGCCGAGGACATTTTCGTGGCGGACCTGGATGCCGGCTCGGCGCCGGCAAAAATTGAATGGCCCGTCCGCGAGCAACAAATCTTCTCCGCGTTATCGCTCGGCATCCGCGATTACGTCCACAAATGCGGTTTTAAATCAGTGATCATCGGCTTGTCCGGCGGTATTGATTCGGCGCTCGTCGGGGTGCTTGCGGCTGACGCACTCGGCCCCGACAAAGTGCTGGGGGTTTCAATGCCCGCGCGTTATTCAAGCGCCGGCAGTTTGAGCGATGCCGGGGCGCTCGCAAAAAATCTCGGCATCCGTTACGAAGTCCTGCCGATTGAACCGGTTTTTCAATCGGTCGAAAAACAACTGGCCAGGGTTTTTGCCGGAACCAAGCCAAACGAGGCCGAGGAAAACATCCAGTCGCGGCTGCGCGGCGCGACATTGATGGCGCTATCGAACAAATTCGGCGCGTTGGTATTGACGACCGGCAACAAATCGGAGATGGCCGTCGGCTATTGCACACTTTATGGCGACATGTGCGGCGCGCTGGCGGTCATCGCGGACGTTTTCAAGACGGACATCTACAAAATCGCGCGCTGGGTGAATCGGAAAAAAACCATCATTCCCGAAGCCACGCTGGTGAAACCTCCGAGCGCCGAATTGCGTCCAAACCAGAAAGACCAGGATTCGTTGCCCGAATATGGTATGTTAGACGCGATTTTACAGGCGTACATCGTGGAGGACCTGAGCAAGGCAGAAATTGTCCGGCGCAGCTTTGACGCCGGCGTGGTCAACGACGTGATCAACAAAATCAATTTCAGCGAATACAAACGGCGGCAGGCCGCGCCCGGCTTGAAGGTGTCGCCGCGCGCCTTCGGCGTGGGGCGGCGCATTCCCATCGCGCAAAAATTCCGCGCAAATAGATGATGTAACTTTGCCCGGGACCGGAGATGAGGGCAGCACATCTGAAAAATTTTCGATTGTAGGGTTGGTAGTGGGCTGCTTTGAATTTGGGATTCCGTTTTCTGGCTGATTGTGCCATGCTTGGGACGTGGTTATCGTGTCCGGACAAGTTCCTTATTTGATTTTGCGCCGGATAAAACTGGCAACTGGTTCCTGATTTCAAATCGCCAAAACAACAAAGCTTATCCGCCATGAAATTTTCCATCGTCACGCCGAGCTTCCGCAATTCACAGTGGCTGAAGCTTTGCATCGCATCTGTCACCGATCAGTCCGGGGTTGAGTGCGAACACATCGTGCAGGACTCGTGCTCGGACGACGGCACGCAGGACTGGCTGCCCCACGACCGGCGCGTGAAGGCGTTTATCGAAAAGGACGGCGGCATGTATGACGCCGTCAATCGCGGTTACCGCCGCGCGACCGGGGACATCCTTGCGTATTTGAATTGCGATGAGCAATACCTGCCCGGCGCGCTCGGAGCGGTGGGCGATTTTTTCGAGCGGCATCCGCAAATCGAAGTCGCCCTCGCCGGCACCATTGTCACTGATAGCGGGGGAAAATACATCTGCCATCGTCATTCAATGTTGCCGCATCCGCTGCACGTCTGGTTCCGTTTTCCAATGCTCACCAGTTCGGTCTTCATCCGGCGGCGCGTCATCCACGAACGCGGTATTTTCTTCGACACGCGCTGGCGTGACCTCGGCGATTTCCACTGGATGCTGGCGCTGATGAAAAACAAGGTGCCCATGAAAGTGCTCGACCATTTTACTTCTGTTTTTGCCGACACCGGCGAGAACATGAATTTAAAGCCGAACGCGATCCACGAAAAAGCCGAGACCGATGCCATGACGCCGCGCTGGGTTCGAATGCTTAAGCCGCTTTGGATCGTGCATCACCGATTGCGCCGGCTTGCCGCCGGTCATTTTTCCCTGAAACCGGCGAGCTATTCGATTTACACCCTGCAAAGCCCGGAGCAGCGGGTGCCATTCGAAGTGTTGAACCCCACCGCTGTCTGGTGGAATCGGTTGTAACCGACTCAATTCCCCAACATTCAATTCAAAATGAGACCACCGAAGGGCAAATTCGTCGTCGCGTCAGCCGGTTGGCCTCTTGCCTCTGGCCGGAATCTGCGGGCCTGCGGAAGCCCACACGAACTCAAGAGGCGTTGATTCAAGGGCGTGCGCACCTTCTTGAACGAGCGGCATGGCGAGGACTTCGCGAAACAACTCCGAGTTGGCATTCACCCACCGATGGAGTTTCCGGATGCCCTGTTCGGCGGAACACGAGGGACGCCATTCAAAATCTTCAAAGGCCTTCCTGACATCCGCAACAAACACTTTTTGATCGCCCCGCCTGGGTGCGGCAAAACCGATTTCAACCGGCGCCCCGCCCTCCACCTCGAGCCAATGGATAAGTTGCGTTACGGAATATTGATTCTGCGGGCCACCGCCGATGTTATAAACTTGGCCGGCAACTTTGTCGCGATTCTGCCACGCCAGGCAATAGGCATCAATCAGGTCATCAATAAAGAGAAGGTCACGCGTCTGTTTGCCATCGCCAAAGATGGTGATGGGGCGGCGCAGGGCATGGGCAATCAGGAACCAGGCGACCCACCCTTGGTCCTCCATGCCGAATTGACGGTACCCATAAATGCAGGATTGACGGAAACAGACGGTGGCCAATCCATAAATTCTGGAATAATCCCGCACGTATTGGTCCGCCGCCCCTTTGGAACAGGCGTAGGGGGAATAAAAATCAAGCGGCTGCTCTTCCGAAATTCCCTCGGGAAAATCAGCCCATTCATAACGGCCATTACGCTCAACCACGGTGGCGCCCTCCAGACTGCCATAAACCTTGTTGGTGGAGGCGAAGATAAACAGGGCCTCCGGACAAAACAGGCGGACGGCTTCCAGAAGATTGAAGGTGCCCAGAACATTGTTCTCCAAGTCATACCGGGGATTGGTGAGGGAGGCGGACACCGCAACCTGCCCCGCACAGTGAAGCACCAAATCATACCGTTCCCGCTGGAAATATTCGGTTACGGCCTTTTCATCGCGGATATCAATCTTGGAAAAATGGACCGGACCGAAACTTTGGAGCCATTGAAGATTGTTTTCCGCGCCGTAGCGGGAGAGGTTGTCCCACACAAACACATCCCAGCCGTCCTGCAAAAAACGGCGCGCCGCGTTGACGCCGATGAACCCAGCCCCCCCGGTAATGAGCACTCTTGGCACTCGGCGTTTTCGCATTTCCCCGATATTGGTGTGGTGGTTGGCGAAAAAAAAGAAATAAATTCGGTTATGTTCCCAAAAATCAAGCGGTGGAAAGTTCCTGCACAATTTTTTCGGCCACGTCCGGCCAATGTTGGCGATGCAGCAGCCCTGCCGCCCAGGCGTGGATGATTTCTGGAGGCGTGGTCAAGGCCCTGTCCATTGCTTTAAGAAACGATTCTTCGGAATCGTTTGAAAAAGGGCAACCGGCCCCGCCCATTGCTTCACGCAACGGCGGAATGTCTGAAAAGACCGGGCAACTGCCTTCCAGAACTGCTTCCACAGCGGGCATGCCAAAACCTTCATACTCGGAAACATAAACGACCGCGCGTGACCGGCGCATCATTTCACGCGCTTGTGCGGGAAGCACCCTCCCGATCCAACTCCAACTCCGGCCTTCGGGCTTTGCCATCCTTGGTGAGAGAATTCCGATGCAATCAATGATTCCGTCATACTTCGATTCCCGAAGCCAGCGGGTCAGAAAACGGATGGTAATGTCCGTCCGTTTATGCGGCATGGCGCTGGCGAACAACAAAATCCGGTTTTCTTTTTCCGTCCAGCGTGGTTCGGGCGGGGCAAAACCGTAACCTGCCACAACCACTTTGGGACAGGATAATCCGGTGCGTTGAGCCCAACCGGTCAACTCGCGTTTCGAAAACTCGGTGTTGGTAAAAATCACGCGGCTTTGCCGAAGGGTCGCCGCCAGACTGTGGGAAAAATAGAACGACTCAAGCTTCGACTCAAACCTGGGATAATGCTGCCGATAGAAATCGCCCATGATGTCGTGGACAAAGGCCGCGACTTGCAGGCGCGGGCGCGTCACGAACGAGCAAAAGCCTTTCGGCAGAAAAAGCCAGCGATGTCCTGTGGCCTGCGCCGCCCGGTAAAGGCCCCACTGGTCCCACCATATCCGGCCCACCTTGCTCCGTTGGGCGAAATTGAATTCCTGGACGCGCGCCTTCGCCGCCAGTCGCAAATTGGGCGAAATCGTGCTATTGCTGAAAACCGTAAATTTCTGGATTTGTGAGTGTTCCGACAGGTACTGCGCCAGATGAAGCGAAAAATTGTAAATCCCAATGGATTTGGTCGTCTCGACGTCCTGGTCGGCAATCGAATAGGCCAGATCGATCATGATGGATTTTCCGGGTTGTATCAAACTGTTGGCAAAGCTTCAACCATGTCGGGCTTGCCAGGTCTCTGAGTTCGTCAATGAAATCCCCAAAACTTTGCGCCGAATTTCTGCTTTTGTCACGAGGTATTCCTTGGTGGCAATCAATTTGATGACCCGGCGAAGATGTTCGAGCCTGCGCTGACCGGCTGCCGGACATTTTGTTTTGAAGCCGGTGAACGGTTTCATTTACACTTGGCGAGGGCTGGAGCAGCGCGTCCGTTTCGACGTGTCCCAGCCCGCCGCCCTCTGGCGGAACCGCCCGGGTGGTGGTATACTTTCCTTTCTGATCGAAAAATGAACGACGATTTGCAAAAGCGGATTCTGGCGGCGCTGGCCAATCCCCAGAATCTGGGCGAGTTGGCCGGGGCCGACGCCGTCGGCACGGTCGGCAACGCGGATTGCGGCGAGATGCTGCGCCTGTGGGTGAAATTCAAGGAGCAGGACGGCAAAAAGGTCATTGACCGTGCCACGTTCCAGTCGTTCGGTTGCGAGACTGCCATCGCCGTCGCCAGCCTCGTCACGGAACTCATCCGCGGCAAGACCGCCGAGGAAGCGCTCGCGCTCAAGACCGAGGAACTGGCGGGCGAACTCGGCCCGCTGCCGCCGATGAAAATCCACTGCGCCCAACTCGTCGAGGGCGCATTGCGTTCCGCGCTGGAACCGCAAAGCTCTGAAGCCAAACCGGCGTCAACGTTGTCAAACGCACCAACGTTGCTCGACAGTTTTTCCAAGCTCAAGGAGGGCGGCGTGAAGCTGACTTTTCTGGACGGGGAAAAGTAGCAGCCGACGTGAGTCGGCTCATTTCAAAAATTGGAGCGGACTCACGTCCGCTGCTGCAACAATTTTCAATTTCCCACGCGGAATCTTTTTGTTACGGTCTGCGTAATTTAGAAAGAACTGATTATGAAAATCATTCAGGAGTTCAAAGCGTTCGCCATGCGGGGCAATGTCGTTGACCTCGCCATCGGCGTCATCATTGGCGCGGCGTTTGGCAACATCGTTAATTCGCTGGTCAAGGATGTGATCATGCCGCCCATCGGCAAACTGATCGGCAACCTCGATTTCAGCAACCTTTACATTCCGCTCTCGGAAAAAATCACGCAGGCGCAGGCGGCTTTCGACGCAACAAACCCCGGTCTGCATTTGCCGCTGGCCGAGGCCCAAAAGCTCGGGCCGGTGTTCGCGTGGGGCGATTTTGTGACCATCACCCTGAATTTTGTCATCGTGGCCTTCTGCATTTTCCTGCTGGTGAAAGGCATGAACAAACTGGTCCGTCACCACGAGGCGGCGGCCCCGCCCACGCCGACGGAACAACTCCTCGCCGAAATCCGCGACCTGCTCAAGAACCGGCCGTAGCGTTTGGTTTCTCCCGCAATTTTTTCAACGCCGCCCAGGCCGCATCGCTCTCGGCGGCTTTCTTGCTTTTGCCCCGGCCATGCGCGAGTTCCACGCCGCCGTGATGCACCACACATTCAAACACGCGGTCGTGGTCCGGCCCGGTTGTCGAAACGACGTGATATTCCGGCGCTTCCGGCGAACGGGCTTGCAGCAACTCCTGCAACTCGCCCTTCGGGTTTTCGATGGTCGGCAGCACGCTCACTTTGCCAAACGCGGCGCTGAATTCGCGCAAGATGAATTCACGCGCCACGTCGAAGCCGCCGTCCAAAAAAATCGCGCCGAGCAACGCCTCAAACGTGTCCGCCAGCGCGGAGGGGCGTTCCCGCCCGCCGTGCATTTCCTCGCCGTGACTCAAAATCAAATGCGCACCGAGGTCGAGCGTGCGTGCGTGTTCGGCCAGCGTGCGCCGGTTGACAAGCTTCGCGCGCGCCTTGGTCAGCGGGCCTTCGTCGAAGGCGGGAAATTTTTCATACAACTCGCGGGTGAGGACGAGTTGCAGCACCGCGTCGCCGAGAAACTCCAGCCGCTGGTTGTGCGCGGGTCTTCGCTGCGCTTCGTCGCCGCTGGCGGCCGCCACGCCGGTTTCATGCGCGACGGACGGATGCGTCAGCGCCAGCCGCAACCGGCCTTCGTCGCGAAACGTGTAGCCAAGACGGTTTTGAAGTTCGGAAAGTTCGGGCATGGAATTTAATTTCCAGCCGGTTGTTCAGCAGGCTGTGACGCGGTTTCGTTTTCGGCGGCGGGGGCTTGTGGCGCCAAGGCAGATTCATCTGCGGAAACGGACGGGTTCAAACCATGTTCCAGCAACGCCGCCACGTCGCGCTGGACTTGTTCAAGTTGATCCAGCCGCAAATCCGGATCGGCGATGGTGAACACGTCGCCGGTTTTGGGCTGCTCGTAAATGAACACGCGTTTGCCGTCGCGGACAATTTGTTCCTTCACCTTGAACACGCGCTTGCGTTCGAGCATCACGGCCAGAATGAACATCGCGGGCGCACGACGCGGGTCGTTTTGCTCGACGAGCTTTCGCAGGAGCGTCTCGGCGGTTTCGCGGTGAATCGGGTCCGCGGGCGGCGCCTCGTAAATGCCCTGCCAGCAGGACAGAAAACCTTCACGACCGCGGACGTTCGCGCTGAATTGCGATTGCCAGCACGCGGCGCAAACGTCGAGCCGCCGCAACTCCTGCTTTTCGTCGAACAACAGCGTGTGACACAGTTGCCGGTCGGCGAACGGCTGCGCGCACGCCTCGCACGCCGCCGCGCGGGATTGAATGTTCCAATC
>JBEKJN010000073.1:0-10950 GCA_050011235.1 Verrucomicrobiota bacterium
TCAAGAAAAAGCGCACGCCGGGCACCTGGCTCGAACGCGTGCAAATCCTCACCGGTCAATGCACGGCTGCTCGTTTCAAGAGCGGAGTTCACAGATCGGATTTTTTATGAAGGAAATTTTCCTCAAGGCAGACAGGTCCTCTCCATCTGCCTGCAGGGAAAACTCCCCCTGAGCGTTCACCCTTCCAAAATCGAATGGCAGAGCGTTCAGGAGGGCTTTACTCCAACCTTTGCCCCCGCCTTGCCACCCAGTTTCGCGCCGAGCTTGGCGCCCAGCTTGGCCTGCGAATCTTTGCCGGCGTTTTCAGTCAGGGTTGATTGAGCCAGCTTGAAGCCCAGCAGTTTGCTCCGGTCCAGTTGAATGCGTTTCTGGTTTTGTTTCATAGTTAGATTTTCCTTTCGTCATCATTAGAATTTTTACAGACTGGTTTGTCAAGAGCGATTTTGTTCTGGCAGACTTCGCATGGAAAACGGACGATTGCCGTTGATAAAATGATTCAATTCCTCCTGACCCGGGGCCACGATTACACGCTGAAAAAGGTGAAAAAATCACCACTGGCACCGTCCCTTGGATTGATGAATTACGACCGACTGTTTCGCTCCCGCTGGATCAAACACGCCACGCAGGTTTTCGCCGACCTGGACCGGCTGAGTTACTGGGACCTTGAACTCGCCGCTGATCTGTACCTGCAAATGAAAAATGCGGGCCTTCCGGTTTGGAACAATCCCGCGCGCTTCAAAAACCGCCACTCCCTGCTGCGGGCATTGCATACCGCCGGCTTGAATGATTTTGACGCTTATCGCGTGCACGAAATCAATTCCATCAAACGCTTCCCGGTCTTCTTGAGAAAAATTCAAGGACATCGCGCGCCCTTGAGCGGTTTGCTCGAAACGCGCGCGGAAACGGAAAAAGCAATTGACGCGGAGGTCTCCGCCGGCACGCCGGAGGAAAATCTTGTCTTAATCGAACTTGCCGCGGAACCGATCCGCGCCGGATTGTATCGCAAGCTCGCCGCTTTTCGAATCGGCAACGCCATCGTCCCGCATCTTTCCGTGCATGATACCGTGTGGCTGGTCAAATATGGCCGGACGTTCGACGCGATCGAAGACCTCTACCAGGAAGAACACGCCATGCTGGAACAGAATCCGTTTGCCGAACATCTCCGGAAAGTTTTCGACGTTGCCGGCGTCGAATACGGTCGCGCGGATTTCGGTTTTTTTCAGGGCCGCATCCAGGTGTTTGAGATCAACACCAATCCACACGTCGCCCCGGCCGAGCCGCATCCCTCGGCCACCCGCGTTGCCAGCATGAACCTGGCCTGGAAAAAATACATGCAGGCATTGCGGGCAATTGACAGTCATGGCGGACGGATGGTCCGCCTGGCCGACGGCCAACTCCAGCGCCGGCGTCCGTGGAAAAATCTTCTGGTGCGCACGCGGAAAGTTCATTGACAATCCGCCAACCGGATTGAACGCGGAATTGGGTCATGAAGTTTTCATCAATCATCGCCACCTACAACCAGCGGGACGCACTGGAAAAGGTCCGCCCTGATGAAATTCTCATCGCCGACCACCGCGCGCTGGTGGAACTCGGATTCTGGGTTCAAGGCCGGCGCTGTTTTGCGCGCGAGCCATTCGTGGCCGCGTTCGTGCCGGGAAAAACCGCCGTCTGGCAATGGGCGTTGCGAGGCCGCGTATCCCGTCCGCATAAAAGGTTCCGCCTGCCTTTTCACCTGGCTTTTCGCAATCAAAAACAACGTGGCATTCCCGGTTGCAACATGGCTTACTGGCGTGACGACATCGTGAAGGTGAACGGTTTTGATGAAACTTACGTTGGCCGCGGCATGGGCGCAGACTCCGATCTCGGCAGCCGGCTTTACAATCTCGGACGCCGGCGCAAATTCGTCTATGGCCGTGCCCTGGTGTATCATCTCGACCATCCGATCATGCCGCGGCCCCACTTTGCCGGGAACAAGACGCGTCTCCTGGAAGTCATTCGTTCCGGCAAAATCCGCTGTGAACGTGGCTTGGATCAATATCTGCAGAAGCCCTGAAATTATGAAAACATTCGACAGCCTTACCGAACAGGAAATCCTCGCGCTGGCCATCTCGCTGGAGGAGGAAGACGCCCGCATCTACGGTGACTTCGCCGATGGCTTGCAGGCGAATTATCCCGAGCAGGCCGAAAAGTTCCGTGTCATGCGCCGCGAGGAGGACGGGCATCGCCATCGCCTGCTGGAACTCTACAAAAGCCGGTTCGGCGATCATGTGCCGCTCATCCGGCGGCAGGACGTGCGCGGGTTCGTGGACCGCCGCCCCGTCTGGCTCGTGCGCCCGCTCGGACTCAAAGCCGTGCAAAAGGCCGCCGAAGGCATGGAGCTGGAGACGAAGCGTTTTTACGAAGTCGCCGGACGCCGTGCGACTGATACGGGCATCCGGCAGTTGCTCGGCGACCTCGCCGAGGAAGAACGCAACCACGCGCACACTGCTGAACGAATTACCCTGACCAGGCTCAGTGAAACCGACGCGGCACAGCAGAAACGGTTGTTCCTCCTGCAAGTCATCCAACCGGGTTTGGTTGGCTTGATGGACGGCTCGATTTCAACGCTGGCGCCGTTGTTCGCCGCCGCGTTCGCCACGCACAATAGTTTTGCGACCTTTCTGGTCGGCCTCGCGGCCAGCGTCGGCGCAGGCATCAGCATGGGATTTGCGGAAGCGTTGTCCGACGACGGCAGCCTGACTGGCCGCGGCCATCCGTGGGCGCGCGGTTTCGTGTGCGGCCTGATGACCACGCTTGGCGGCATCGGCCACACCCTGCCTTATTTGATTCCCAACATCAAAACCGCCACCTCCGTCGCTGTGTGTGTGGTGCTGGTGGAACTGAGCGTGATTTCGTGGGTACGGCACAAATTCATGGACACACCGCTGGTGTCGGCGGTGTTGCAGGTCGCGCTCGGCGGCGCGCTGGTTTTTCTGGCGGGAATTTTGATTGGCAGCTCGTGAAAATTGCACTTGCAGGAAAAATGTCTTTGCCGGACGTTGAAGGTATTCGCATGAAAATTCCACGTCGCGAATTCATCGGTAAATCCGCATTGGGCGTCGGGGGTCTGATGCTCGGCGCCGCCCTGCCCTCACTGGCGGCGTCCGAAGCGGCCAACTTTGATCCTTACGAAATCGTCCCACTCGGCAAGACCGGATTAAAGGTCAGCCGCGTCTGCATCGGCACCGGTTCGTATGGCTTTATGCGTTCGTCGAACCAGACGCGGTTGGGGCGCAAAAATTTTGAAGCGCTGTTGCGCGGCGCCTACGACCGCGGCATCCGGATGTTCGACATGGCCGACGCGTACGGTTCGCATCCGTATCTCATTCCGGAGCTCAAGGGCATTCCGCGAAACCATTTTGTGGCCGTGACGAAAATCTGGCGGGGCGCGGGCAATCTGCCTGAATCGGAACGTCCTGATGCGGACGTTGTGGTTGCGCGTTTTTTGGAGGAAATCCAGACCGATTACCTCGATCTGGTGTTGCTCCACTGCCTCACTTCGGGAAACTGGCCGGACGCACAGCGCCGCCAGATGGACATCCTGTCGAAGCTAAAGGAAAAGGGCGTCATCCGCGCGCTCGGCGTGTCGTGCCACTCGATTCCCGCGCTTGAAGCCGCGGCCAACGAGCCGTGGGTTGACTCCGTCCATGCACGCATCAATCCCTACAGCGCTTCGATGGATGGCCCGCCGCGGGAGGTCGTGCCGGTCCTGAAAAAAATTCACGCCGCCGGCAAGGGCGTCGTCGGCATGAAAATTATCGGCGCGGGCGACTTCAGCGACAGTGACGAAATGCGAAATCGTTCCGTGCGATTCGCCTTGCAGTTGGGCTGTGTGGACGTGCTGAACGTCGGTTTCGAAAGTCACGACCAGATTGACGACCTTGCCGCGCGCGTCCGCATCGTGCCGCGAGCCGTGGCGTAAGTTACGCTCGGCGGTGCTGTTTTTTTCGGCGGGGATTTTGATTGGGAATTCGGGAACAACCGTACGGTGTTCGCGAAATTGTGAAACGCGGCTTGCCATGGTGAACCGCTTCACTGCAAAATCCGCCGTGGATCGAACAGGCAGTGGTACAAGTTGCGGTTTTGGGAGCGCGGAGCATTGCTCCGCAAGCTGCCAGGAAGGAGTCGCCCTGAGCGCGGGACCGATTGATGAAAAGGAAAACGATAACGACAACGGAACCGGAAGGCGCCCGGCAACGCCTGACGGAACTCCGCCATGCTTTGCTCAAGCTGCACAAGGCATTGGTTGACTCGGAGCGGGTGGGTTACGAACAGACGATTGGCAAAATCCGATCGCCGAACCATTTTCTGCAACTGCTCACCGGCGACCCGTGGTTCGCCTGGTTGCATCCGCTTTCACAACTCATCGTCGCCATGGATGAAGCCCTGGACGCGGAAGAGCTATTGACACTGTCCAAGGTTGACGCCTTGGTGCGCCAATCGGACCTTCTGCTGGTGGTGTCGGAAACCAGCGAAGGATTCTCCGGGCATTACCACGAAGCCTTGCAGCGCGACCCTGACGTAGTGCTCGCGCACGCGGAGGTGGTAAAACTCCGCGGCCCGCGAAAACGTTGAGCGGGGATTTGATTCGCCATAAAGGCGAGTTGCTTCTTCAGAAAGCGCACTGCAACGATTGAAAATTGCAGACGCTTCACGAGCCAGTCGCGATGCTTCAGCTTCTGAATGGTTCATATTTTCACCTTCACGCAGTAGAGACATTCAAACGCCACTTGCCCTTGTCGTCCATCCCAAAATGAATACAGGAAAAGAGTTGCCGTCCGTCCCGCCTTGCGAGACGCGACAAGTTGCCCATGCGGAATTCGGAATGCGGAGTGCAGAGTGCGCGGACACGTCCGCGCTTCCAAAGCGCCGTCGGCGCGGCATCTTTGTAGAACCAAAACCCAAATAAAATTACAGCCCCGTCGGGGCGGCATATTCCGATGATGTCGCTCCTGAACGGAGCTTTGGAAATTTTGTGATGCGTTTCTACAAAGATGCCAGCCCTACGGGCTTCACATCACACCGCCAGCAAATCGCGGCAGGCGGTCTGAAGTTTTTTCAGGCCAGCCTTGGATTTTGCCTCGATGTAGCAGCGGATGAGCGGTTCGGTGCCGCTGGCGCGGAAGGCCACCCATTCGCGGTTGGGCAACAGGAATTTGTAGCCGTCGGTGGTGATGAATTTTTCCACCTTGAACGCGCCGATGTTTTTCAGGCCGCTGGCGAGTTTCGCCAGCAGCGCGTCCTTTTTCTGCGGCGCGAACGAGACGTTGATGCGGTCGGTGTAAAATTCACCGATCTTTTTGGCGAGTTCCTTCAGGATTTGGCCAAGCGATTTCTTTTCGGTGGCGACCAGCTCGACCATAAGCAGACACGCGAGGATGCCGTCCTTTTCCGGCACGTGACCTTTCACGCTCAAGCCGCCGGATTCCTCGCCGCCGACGATGATGGGTTCGCTCTCCATCAGCGCGCCGATGTATTTGAAGCCGACCGGCGTCTCGTGGACTTTCACGCCGAGCAATTCCGCGACAGCATCCACCTGATGGCTCGTTGGCACGGTGCGCACGACCGCGCCCGTCCAGCCGCGGTTCTTTTTCAAATGATACAACGCGAGCGCGAGAATCTGGTTCGGCGTCAGCCAGGTGCCGTCCTTGTCCACAATGCCGAACCGGTCGGCATCGCCGTCGAGGCCGAGGCCAATCTGCGCCTTGCCGTTGCGGACGAATTTGCTCACGTCGGCCATGCCTTCGGCATTCGGCTCGGGATGATGCCCGCCAAAGAGCGGGTCTCTTTCGCCATGAAAGACGGTGACTTTCGCACCGACGCTTTCGAGCAACGTGCCGAGATAACCGCGTCCGGTGCCGTACTCCAAATCAATCGCGACTTTGAGCTTCGCCTTTTTGAGCGCGGCGAAGTCAATGAGCTTGTGGAGCTGTTTGAAATACGCGGGCTGCGGATTGAACGTCGGGCATTGATACGTGCCGATGACCGCACCTTTGAACGACCAGTTCGCTGTCTGAAGCCGGGCGATGTTCGCCTCGATTTCTTTGGTGACTTCCGGCGTGGCGGGTGCGCCGTTGCTCGTGGAAAATTTCAATCCTTGATACTCTGCCGGATTGTGGCTGGCGGTCATGTTGATGCCGCCGGCAGCTTGGCGATGACGGATGGCGTGGGCGATGACCGGTGTGGGCGTGTCGCGATTGCAAAGGAGCGGTTCGAGTCCATTGGCGGCGAGCACTTCGGCAGCGGCCAGGGAAAATTCGCGACCAAGAAACCGCGTGTCGTAGCCTAGAATTACAGTTGAGGGTTGAGGGTTGAGGGTTGAGAGTTGTTTCAGATATGCCGCGATGGCTTGGGTGGCGAGGCGGACATTGTCGAAGGTGAAATCGCGCGCGATGATGCCGCGCCAGCCGCTGGTGCCAAATTTGATCATGTTGGAGTTCACGCTTTAGCGTGTCCTTTCCTCGCCAAGCGCATCGGTCAGGTCATCTGGCAAGCTGAAGCTTGAACTCCAACTTAGCTTTTCCAATCAAACGCCTTTTTCTCCAGCGCGTAAAGGTAACCGGCAAACAAAATTGCCAGAAACGAAACCATCGAGCCGAGAATCAGGTTGCGCGTGGCGTGGTCGGCGAGCATGTCGCGATAAACGACCGCCCACGGATAGAGGAAAACAACCTCGATGTCGAACAGGATGAACAGCATCGCCACGAGATAAAATTTCACCGAGAACCGCGCGCCACCCACGCCGATGGGGTCCTTGCCGCATTCGTAAGCCATGTCTTTGGCGCGGGTCCGTTTGCCGTATTTGCCGAGCAGGACGGAAATCATGAGCGTCCCGCCCGCGAAGCCAATGGCTGCAGCGAGGAGCATGAGCACCGGGATGTATTGCTCCAATTGCGACGGTTGCGTCTGTTCCATGCGGGAAAATGTAGAATGAATGCCGGAAAATTCAACAAGGAAAACCGGCAATCATGAAAAATTCACTTCCGGAACAGCCACAACAGCAGCGTCAACATCGCGCTCAGAATCAGGCAGGTCACGATGGGGAAATGGAAGCTGAAATCGCCCTTGGTGTAATTGATGTCGCCGGGCAACCGTCCGAGCCAGCCTTTGCCAAAGCCCGACCATAGCAACGCACCGACCGCGGCGAGCAGCAAGCCGGCAATCACCAGAAATTTACCCACGTCGTGCATATTTTCACAATGGTGCGGGAAGCCCGCGAAGGCAACGAAGGATTTTTAACCTTTGTGCACTTCGTATGAAACTTTTTACGTTTTTTCCTTTTGCCTTCTGCCTTTTGCCTCTTGAATGGCACGCCATGTCGCGCGATTACGTTCTCGAACCGTTTCATTCTGCAGTCCATCTGCAGATTGATTACGCGCGCGAACTCAATCCACAGCAGCTCGCCGCCGTCACCGCGCCGCCCGGCCCTGCGCTCGTCATCGCCGGCGCCGGTTCGGGCAAGACCCGCACGCTCACCTATCGCGTCGCGTATCTCCTCGAACAAGGCATCCCCGCCGACCGCATCCTGCTGCTGACGTTCACTAACAAGGCCGCCGGTGAAATGATGCGCCGTGTCGCCAACCTGCTCGGGCAGGAACTCGCGTCGCTCTGGGGCGGCACGTTTCATTCCATCGGCGCACGGATTCTGCGTTCGCACGCCGACCTGCTCGGCTACCGGCGCGATTTCACGATTCTCGACCGCGACGACGCGAAGGATTTGATCAAAGCCTGCATCGCCGACGCGGGGATTGAAACGAAAGGCACCCATTTCCCGAAACCGGAGGTGCTCAATGAAATTTTTTCGCTCGCCGCCAACACGCACAAGACCACAAACGAAATTCTCGAATCGCAATACGATTATTTTTCGCAATTCGCCACGCAGATTTCGGATCTCGCGCAACGCTACGCCAGACGCAAACGCGCGACCAACGCGATGGACTTCGACGATCTGCTCGCGCTCTGGCTCAGGCTGTTGCAGGAGCACGCCGAAGTGCGCGAACATTACCAGCGTCGTTTCCAGTTTATTCTCGTGGACGAATATCAGGACACGAACCGCCTCCAGAGCGACCTCATTGACCTGCTCGCCGAACGGCATCACAACGTCACGGTCGTCGGCGATGACGCGCAGAGCATCTACGGCTGGCGCGGCGCGAATTTTGCCAACATCCTGAAATTTCCCAAACGCCATCCCGAAACGCGCGTCTTCAAAATCGAGACCAATTACCGCAGCACGCCGGAAATTCTAAAGGTTGCCAATGCCGCCATCGCCGCCAACCGGAACCAGTTCACCAAGACGCTCACGCCCGCGCGCAAATCCGGCCTGAAACCGGCGCTGATTGCGTGCATGGACGCCGCGCAACAATCCGCGTTCATCGCGCAACGCGTGATGGAATTGCACGACGAAGGCGTGAGCATGAACCAAATCGCCGTGCTCTATCGCTCGCATTTTCACGCGCTCGAATTGCAGCTTGAACTCACCAAGCGCAACATCCCCTTCTCCATCACCAGCGGCATCCGGTTTTTCGAGCAGGCCCACATCAAGGACGCGACGGCGTATCTCAAGCTGGTCGCCAATCCGCGGGACGAACTCGCCTTCAAACGGCTCGTGCAACTGCTGCCCGGCATCGCCACCAGAGGGGCGGAAAAAATCTGGCGCAAGTTTGCCGAGGATCCGGGTTCTCGCGTCTCGGTTCCGGGGAACGAAGCACGTGCCACGCCCGATTCACAACCCCAGACGCCAGACGCCAGACGCCAGACCCTCGCCGCTGCTCTTCAGTCCTGTTCCAAATCCGTCCCGGCAAAGGCAACGACCGCCTGGAAACAATTCGTCGAAACCATTTCCCAGCTTGAAGACGAAACCGTCCGCAACAGCGCCGCAAAGATGCTGCGACTGGTGATTGACTCGGGCTACGACGATTATCTCAAGGAAAACTTCGCCAACTACCGCACCCGTCTGGAAGACTTCGAACAACTCGCCGTCTTCGCCTACCAATTCAACTCGGTCGAGGATTTTCTGACGCAACTCGCCCTGCTCACCAATGTCGAGGCCGAGGGCGACCGGGCCGCGAAATCCGACGCCGAGCAAATCCGGCTTTCGACAATTCATCAGGCAAAGGGTCTGGAATTCGACGCTGTGTTCGTCATCATGCTTTGCGATGGTTTGTTTCCATCCGCGCGCTCGATGGAAAACGATGAAGGCGAGGAAGAGGAACGCCGGCTGTTTTACGTGGCCATCACCCGCGCGAAGAGCGAGCTTTACTTGATCTACCCGCTAATCCGCGCCAGCTTCAGCAATTCCGGCGGCGACCCAATGCAGCAACCTTCGCGATTTTTGTCGGAAATTCCCAAAAGCCTTTTGAACGAATGGAATTTGCGGTGATCGGAGCGCGGACAGCTTGTCCGCGTGGCGGGCGTGGTTCAAATCTGCCAGCGCCGTAGGTGCGAAAGCCGAGTATCGGCTTGATGCTATCTGTTCGTCAGCAGTAACCGAAATTATTTGCTCTCACAAAGACCCAAATGTCCCAGCAAGCATCAAACGGGCAAAAGAGAGAGGGATCACTTTTCTCAAGATAGTAATTCACATCAAACATTTCACCAAATCTGGCATCTAATCAACGTGCGACATATTGGAAAGTTCACCTTGATTTAATCCGGCAATGTGCGCCATTGTCGCCGCGCCAGGTAAGGGTCAATGCGGTTCAGCAGAAAATACGCCCAGCGTTGTTTAAGTTTCCGCCAGAAAGAGCGCGACTTGCGCCATTCCCCGGCCGTCACACGGTGGCAGTGTTTGAGATTTTTCGAAAAGATTTCGCGCGCCTCTTTCGCGATGGTTTTGTTTTCAAAGCGGATCATCAGCTCGTAATTGATATGCAGGCTGCGCGTGTCGAGATTGGCGGAGCCGAGATACACGATGTCGTCCACGACGATCAGTTTCGCGTGCAGAATCTGCGGCTGATACTCGTAAATCTCGATGTTCCCCTTCAAAAAGCGGCGATACAGGCCTTGCGCGGCAAGCATGGAAAGCAACACGTCGGATTTGCCGGCCAGAATCAACTGCACTTTTCCGCCGCACCGCGCCACGCGCATCAACTCGCGCCGCAGTCGCCACGTCGGCAGAAAATAGGCGATGATCATCTGGACATTCTTTGCGTGCTTCAAATCCTTGTGCAACGCCCGTTTGAACGGGTTTCGTCCGCGACCCGGGCCGCTGAATAAAAGCTGCTCCTTCGGCAGCGCGACGACTTTTTTTGCATGGGATTTGCGCAGGAGCGTAAAACGTTTATGCCGGAATTCCGCGCGCGCAAACATTTCGTCAAACGACAACGCCAGTTGCGCCACCAGCACGCCCTCGATTTTCAAGCCCACGTCGCACCAGCCGGATTTGATGCCGTCGCCTTCGTATTCCGGCGCGATGTTGAAGCCGCCAACGAACGCCACGCGCCCGTCGCACACGAGCAGTTTGCGGTGGTTGCGGATGATCAGGCGTTTCAAGGTCACCGGATTGAACTGCCGGATTTCGCCGCCCGCGCTTCGCAGCGAATCCCAAAAATTTCCGGGCAAAAAATATGAACCGACCGCGTCCACGAGCACGCGGACGCTCGCACCCCGCTGGCACGCGCGAACCAGCGCCTCCCGGAAACGAATCCCCAGCGGACTGTCCTGATAAACATAAATTTCCAGGCAGACCGATTTTTTCGCCGCATCAATCGCCGCGAGCATCGCGGGAAAAACTTCGTCGCCCGTGCAAAGCCAGTTACAAGTGGAACCCGATTCAGCCATGGTTGACGTGTTAAACTGGTTCATCGTGGCATATTTTCAACCGAGAACAACTCGCTTGCCGAAAAAAGTTCTAATTTTTCCCGTTTTCAGGCATCTATATACAGTGTGCGAACCGTTTTGAAACTGTTCATC
>JBEKJN010000074.1:0-13343 GCA_050011235.1 Verrucomicrobiota bacterium
ACGACGCCGTTCCAGTCTTCCTTCGTTTGCCCGGCCTGCAGACCGTCCACGACCGCGTGGATGGATTTCAACCAACTCTCGCACGAACGGTAACTGCCCAAGTCCACGGCGGATTCCACATACAACAAGCGGAACTTCCCATCGGACGAGGCGAACATTTCCTGTCCTTGTTGCATCGAGAGACCGCTGAGATTGGTCAGCGCCGGCATCGTCAGCAAATCGAACGGATCGAACTCGCGCCGGGCCAGATCCATCGGCGACATGGAAGTGGCGAGCGCTTCCTTGGTCTGCTCCAGCGCGGACTTGAGCTGGCCGGGGGCCAGTCGGTTGGTCAGCATTCCAAAAGATTCCGGCGGTTGATTGAACCACAGCCAGCCGAGCAATTCGCCCAGTTGCTCCGGATGTTCCATCCACGGTGGTTGCCAGGTCACCTCTGCGACCAGGTTGGTTTGCTGTCGCAAATGGTCTGCCAGCGCGCCCGCCAGGCGTTCCGCCTGTTCGGCGTCCGGCGCGCGGAGGGTGATGACCAGTTCCCGCGCGTTGGCGAAATGCTGCTGGTAAAGTTTCAGTCCTTGGACCGTCGGCTCGTCCGGCGGCAACAGGTCTAGGATGTCAACGTCGAAGCGCAGCCGCCACAGCCCGAGGCAGACCGCCACCGCGAGCAACACCCACCACCAGCGTTTCAGGAATGAACTCACGGCGACAGAAAACCTTCCAGGGTTTCTCCCGTGCGGGTGTTTTCCAGCTGCCAGCCGCCGTCCGCTTTGCGCTCAAAATGAAACGGTGGAGGAAGCTGTTTCCCGGCCAGGGCCGCGGGCAGGTAAAGCCAGGCAAAACGGGTCGGCCCCGGCCCGCGCCCGCTGAAACCCATCTGCCTTTGCGGAAACCGGATGAGCCAGCGGTCGGGAGTGGTCTGGACGAAAACCAGCGATAACGGCGTTTTATCGAACTGAATGAGCGAGCGGCCGTTTGTGTCACTGGCCAGCACGAGGTCACCGCCGAATTCCGGCAACCCACGTTCAGGCCGCCAGAGCGCCTGGCCCTGTTGAACGTGCCAGCCAGGGCCGGAAGCCGTGAACAGGCTTTGAGTCGTCGTCTGGCAGCCGCAGGAAAGCACGAGCACGGCCAGCCAGACTGACCACAGGAAAAGGCGAGGCAAATGACTTTCGAATGACCACATGCGACTGCGGCTATTGTTGTGGAAGCCCGATGGTTGTCAACGCTTCACCATGCTTCATGCTCTGCCCAGCGTAGCAGATTTGTTGTTCTCAAACTCCTTTGAGTTGGTCTCATATTTTTAATCACCAATAACTGTCGCCGTGGCCACAATGGAGGCATCACAGTTGCGTCCGGTGAGCCGCCAGGACATCAACCACGTCCGGGAATTGGTTCCGGCCTGAATTGTTCAGTCATTTGTTTTTCTCTTCAAATTGTAGCGCAGGCTGAATTGACGGCCATAGCCCGCCAGCAGCCAGGCCGATAGCAGCAGCAGGAGGAAATTTTCCAGCAGTTGGTGGCAGATGAAAACCTCGCCCGTGCCGCAAGGCAATCGAACTTCACCGCGCGGCGTGCAAGTTTTCGGTAGTGGCATGGTTTGAAACATTTTCGCTGTGGCGGCGTTCTGCGTTTTCGGCGGTCACAGACCGCCGCTACAATCAGGTTTTCCCACCGGCGGCTGGAATTTCGTATTTGACGGCGGTGGCCGAAAGGGCGAAAAGAAGCTTGACCATGACACCGAAACGCTGGGTTCTCTGGTTCTGCATCGTCGCGCTGGTAATCAGCGAGCTGCTCCTTTTTTCGGCCAATCAAAAGAAAAACGCGGCCCAAGCCGAAGCGCGTGACGCCAAACAACAGATCGAGCAGTTGCACGCCGAATTGGATCAGGGCAAAACTTCCGGTGCGGAGACGCAAAACGCGGAAATCGCCCGCCTCCGCAGTGAAAATCAGGACCTGCTTCGCCTGCGCAACGAAGTCCGCGAGTTGACCGAAACGAATCAGCAGTTGACCCAGCAATTGAAGGCCGTGCGCACTGTCGTGCAACAGCAGCAGGAGGAGTTGCAGGCATGGCAGGGGGACGCAGTCGCGGCACAGCAAGCCCAGCGCGCCGCCGCGGTGGCGGCACAACAACAGGCCCAGACCGAAGTCGCCCAGCGCAACGCCTGCATCAACAACCTCCGGCAGATTGACGCGGCCAAGCAGCAGTGGGCGCTGGAAAACAGCAAAACCGATGAAGCCGTTCCAGTCGCGCTGGATTTGGTGCCGTATTTGAAAGGGAATGTCTTCCCGGTGTGTCCCAGTGGCGGCACTTACACGATTAATTCCGTTGGCGTGCCGCCGACCTGCTCGATCCCCGGTCACGTGCTGCCGCAGTAATGGCAGAGCCGCGCGGCTGCGTGGCCCCGGCCGGCAGATCGTCCCTGCCGATCATTCTATTGTCCACGGAATTTTCATTCTTGGCTTTGGCCGGCGTCTCACGTAGTTTTCCCGTATCCATGATTGATACAGGCGGCCATCCGACTTCATGCCTGTCGGCGGCGGATGTGATGGCGGCGCTGTTTTTCGGGCACATGCGTTACGACGCGAAAAATCCGCACTATTACAACAACGACCGTTTCATTCTTTCCAAAGGGCACGCCGCGCCGATCCTTTATGCCGCGTGGGCGGAAACCGGTTTGTTTCCCGCCGACGATCTGTTGAAGCTCCGCAAATACGGCTGCGACCTCGAAGGCCATCCGACGCCGCGCCTGCCGTTCGTGGACGTGGCCACCGGCTCGCTCGGCCAGGGTTTGAGCATCGGGGTCGGCATGGCGCTGGCCGCGCGTTTGGACAAGCTTGATTACAACACCTACGTCCTGCTCGGCGACGGCGAAATCGCCGAAGGCTCCGTGTGGGAAGCTGCGTCACTCGCCGGCATTTACAAGCTCAACAATTTGATTGCCATCGTGGACGCCAACCGCCTCGGCCAGAGCCAGGCCACCGCGTTCGGCCATGACATCGGCGTTTATGCCAAACGATTTGACGCCTTCGGCTGGCGCGTTGAATCGATTGACGGCCACGACATCGAAGAAATCGTGGAAGTGTTGAGCGGCGTTGGTCTGGACGACAAACCGCTGGTCATCATCGCCAAAACCTACAAAGGCGCGGGTGTTTCATTTTTGCAGGACCGGGATGGCTGGCATGGCAAACCGTTGAACAAAGACGAAGCCGCCAAGGCCATCGCCGAACTCCAGCCAAGCGCAAAGTCCGGCATTGGGGTGGCCATTCCCGCGCCGAATCAATTGCCAGCTCCAAACAACGCCGCGCCCGCCGGCTATCCGCCGGTCAACTACAAGCCCGGCGATTCGGTTGCCACGCGCGAGGCGTATGGCAATGCGCTCACCCGCATCGGCGAGGTGGACCAACGCATCGTCGCGATGGACGGCGACACGAAAAATTCCACCTACTCGGAAAAATTCATGAAGAAATTCCCCGTGCGGTTCACCGAGTGTTTCATTGCCGAACAGAACATGGTCGGGGTCGCTGTCGGCTTCGGCGCGCGCGGCAAGGTGCCGTTTGCATCCACGTTCGCCGCGTTCTTCACCCGCACGTTTGACCAGATTCGCGTCGCGGGCATTTCGCAGGCGAACCTGAAACTCGTCGGCTCGCATGTCGGCGTGAGCATCGGCGAGGACGGCCCGTCGCAGATGGGTCTGGAAGACTTGGCGATGATGCGTGCCATTGCCGGCAGCACGGTGTTGTATCCGAGCGACGCGGTCAGCGCCGAAAAACTCGTCGAACAAATGGCGTTGGCCAAGGGCATTTGTTATTTGCGCACGTCGCGGCCCAAAACGCCGGTGATTTACAAAAACGACGAATTATTTCCGATTGGTGGCGCCAAGATGCTGCGTCAGAACGCGGGCGACAAAGTCACCGTCGTCGCTGCCGGCGTCACCTTGTTTGAGGCGATCAAAGCCGCCGACGCGCTCAAGAACGAAGGCATCGGGGTCACGGTGATTGACGCTTACAGCATCAAACCGCTGGGCAAGGACGTGATTCGCGGCGCAGCGCAGAAGACAAACAATACCGTGATCACCGTTGAAGACCATTACGCCGAGGGCGGTTTGGGCGACGCGGTGGCGGGCGAACTCAGCTCCGCCGGCATCAAAGTCCACAAACTCGCGGTGATGGCGTTGCCGCGGTCCGGCAAAGCCGAGGAATTGCTCGCGCACTTCGGCATTGACGCCGCAGCCATTGTGAAAAAGGTCAAATCCCTGGGTTGATTTTGGCGCGGGAGGTGCTGGTTGGTTGCATTCGGTGACAAAACACGTGTTGTTGTCGCCGTCCGTGCTTTTTTGGAAAAGAGTCAAACCATGCAACACCATGCAAGATATCTTTGGATCATCCTTTTGATGGCATGTTTTTGTTTCGGCACGCCCTTGGCGGCGCAAGCGGATAATATCTGCGCCATCTGCGGCAAGGAAATTCAAGGCACGATTTACATCATGACTGACAAGGTCACTGGTGAAAAAGTGCTCGTCTGCTCTGATTGCATAAAACTGCCCCGGTGTGCCATTTGCGGCTTGCCCGTCAAAGACGGTGGTGTTGAATTGCCGGATGGGCGTTATCTTTGTGCCCGCGACGCCAAGACGGTGGTGCTGAAGGCTGATGATGCCAGACAAATTTGTGCTCAGGTCAAGGATGACCTCGACAGGTTGTTTTCCCGTTTCACTTCGTTCCCGACCAATGTGGATGTCGCGGTCATCGATCGCATAGATGTGGATTCCATGTTTAATACGGAAGGCAACAGTTCTGAAAGCCCCGACCTGCTGGGTTGCATCCGCCCCGAGACGGTCAACAACAAAACCAGATACAAAATGAGCCTGCTGACCGGGATGCCGCTGGCCCAGTTGAAGGAAACTTGTGCCCACGAATACTCCCATGCCTGGGTGGGCGAAAATGTGCCGAAGGAGCGAAGGGCGAGACTGGGTCGCGACGCCGAGGAGGGGTTTTGTGAAATGGTCGGTTATTTGTTGATGGATTCACAAAACGAAGAGGTGGAAAAAAAGAGAGTTCTGCAAAATCATTACACCCGCGGCCAGATTGATTTGTTCATCGAAGCCGAACAGCGTTATGGGTTCGATGAAGTCCTGGATTGGATGAAATACGGCGTGGCCCCGCAATTGGAAGCAGGGCACGTGGATGAACTCCGGGACGTCAGGATGCCGCCGGCAAAGTCGGTCGCCGTCACCCCCGCCGTTTTCAATGACATTAACAAGCCCGCGCCCGCCCCGGCCACCATCAAGCTCGAAGGGATTTTGTGGGGGAACCGGCCCGTGGCCATCATCAATGGCCGTTCCTTTCTCGCCAATGATCTGGAAAAGGTGCAACTGGGGAAAACAAACGTGATGATCCGTTGCCTGGAGATCCGGGAAAAGTCGGTCCGCATTCAGAACCTTGATTCCGGAAAGGAACAGGAACTTCTCCTGCCGTCAAATTGAGATTCCCAGTGGTGTTTGATCGGAGCGTGGAGCATCGCTCCGCGCAAACCAAGGTTGCGAGCTTGCGGAGCAATGCTCCGCGCTCCAAAAACCACAAATTGTACACTACCTTGCCGGTGCCGGAATGGCAGGGCAGGGGCTTCCTTCGCTCTTCGGCATGGACGCCACAGCGATTGTGAAAAAAGCGAAAACGCTCCGGCTTTCCTTGCGTCCGTGGCGGCCAAACGGTTTTCTTTTTGCCAGCCGGGCAAAGGTGGTGCAAATTAAGCTGGTGAATGCGCCGGGAAAATTCCTCAAAGGGCAGTTGCTGCTGGACAGCGGGCAACTGGGTGGCTCCTTTTTTCAGCGCACGGTCGTGTTGGTTTGCCAGCACGACGCCGAGGGCGCATTCGGTCTCGTGCTCAACCGCGCGCTCGGCAAAAAAGTCGGCGAGATGATCGTCGCTGATTTGCCCGACACACTCAGAGAATCGCCGCTGTATCTCGGCGGCCCGGTCCAGCCCACCGCGCTGAGTTTTTTGCACACGGACAACTTCATCCCCGATGCCGACGTGATGCCGAACCTGGCACTCGGCCATTCGCTCGATGATTTGGTGGATGTCGGCGAATCCTTTTCGACACAGAAAAAAGTCAAACTCTTCGCCGGATATGCCGGCTGGTCTTCCGGACAGCTTGAGGATGAAATAAAACGCAAGGCGTGGGTGATTTTCCCCGCATCGCTCGAACTGGTTTTCGACACGCCCTCCGAGCAGCTCTGGTCAAAAATCCTCAAACGCAAGGGCGGCTGGCGGAACAAGCTGCTCTCGCAAATGCCGGAGAACCTGGCATGGAATTGATTTGTGTTCGCGAAAAACAAATTTGTGGCCGACGGTCGCCAGCGATTTCTGCGCGGCAAGCAAGTATTGTCATTCGAATCAATCGAAAAGAAATATGCCAAAGAACTCGCAAATGCGAGTCCGGCTGAAAAACTTCAAATTCGCGAACGAATGGTCCGGGAATTTCTGCGTCAGCAAAACCACAAACCGTCACCGGGAACTTTGTGGTAAAAACGGTTTCAATTCGCCCCAACGCAAAGAAAAGTAGTGTCAGGTTTTGTTGCCAGTTCTACAGTTTTCAAACTGGCAGGAATTAAACAAAACTGGCCGGGAAGTAATTCAGCTATAGATTCGCTGCCGGCGCTGGCGACTGTAACAGCCCCTTTTACAACCACGATGATTCTCATTTGTTGTTCTCTCATCAAAATGTATTCTCTGGTTTCAACGGTCATTTCGTGAACGTTGAACAGTGGATCTTGCACGAGGTGGCGAAATCTAAAATTTGGACCGCTTACAAATTTTGTTTCAACGAGTTTCGGCTCGAAGTCGCTGAAATTAATGCTCGCCAGCGATTCCGCAACGTGCAGTTCGCGCGGCTTGCCATCCAGCCCCACGCGGTTCCAGTCGAAAACGCGATACGTCGTATCCGAGTTTTGCTGGATTTCAAAAATCACCAGTCCTGCGCCAATGGCATGGACGCGGCCGCTGGGCAGAAACATCGCATCGCCCGCGTGAACGGAAATTCGATGGAAACAATGAGCCACTTTGCCGGTTTGGATTTTTTTCCCAAATTCCAGGCGTGTAACGCCGCGTTTAAGGCCGACGAACAGTTCCGCGTCCGGGGCGGCGTCGGCAACGAACCACATTTCAGTCTTTGGCTCGCCGCCGAGTTCGGCGGCCTGGTGCGCGGCCGGATGGACTTGCAGCGAAAGTTTTTCCCGCGCGTCAAGAATTTTGCACAGCCAAGGAAAGCGGTTTCCAGTGGCGGGTTTCGCGTTGCCAAGCAGTTCATGCGCGTGATTTTCCATCAACCCGTGCAAATTTTTCCCGGCGAGCGGGCCATTGGCGACAACGCTCACGTCACCCGGCCGGTCGCTGATCTCCCACGATTCGCCGATGGGCGCGCGCGGCGGCAGATTTTTTTTGTAAAGCCGTTCGAGATTGCGCCCGCCCCAAACGCGTTCCTTGAAAATCGGATGGAAGGTGAGCGGATAGAGCACTGTGGTTTACGCGGCTGGAGCGGCAGTGGCGGTGGCGGCGCCGTTCACGGCCGGCTCGGCCGGTTCCGCCGGGGTCGGGACTTTTTCGAGGAAATGCCCGTGGGCCCGGTATTTTTCGTAACGCTTTTTCAACCGCTCGGCGACCGGCAGCGCGAGAAGTTCGTTGAGGTGTTTGAGCAAATGCGTTTTCAAATTTTCCCCGGTCGCGGCGGGATCGTTATGCGCGCCGCCGAGCGGTTCGGGCACAATTTCGTCCACCAGTTTGAGTTCGAGCAAATCCTTGGCCGTGATGCGCAACGCTTCGGCGGCCTTGGCGGCGTTGGCACGGTCCTTCCATAAAATCGCCGCGCAACCTTCCGGGCTGATGACCGAATAATAGGCGTTCTCCAAAATCAATATGCGGTCGGCCACGCCGATGCCCAGCGCGCCGCCGGAACCGCCTTCGCCGATGACCGTGGCGATGATGGGCACTTCGAACAGCGTCATCTCGCGGAGATTGACGGCGATGGCCTCGGCGATGTGTCGTTCCTCCGCGCCGATGCCGGGAAACGCGCCCGCCGTGTCAATGAGCGTGATGATGGGCAGGCTGAACTTGTCGGCGAGCCGCATCAGGCGCAGCGCCTTGCGATAGCCTTCGGGATGCGCCGAGCCGAAATTGCGCACGATGTTTTCCTTGGTGTCGCGGCCCTTTTGCGTGCCGATGACAACGACGCGGTGTTCGCCCAGTTTCGCAAAACCGCCGACCATTGCGCGGTCTTCAGCAAAGAGCCGGTCGCCGTGCAGTTCTTGAAAATCGGCAAACGTCGCCCGCAAATAATCCAGGACATAGGGACGTTTCGGATGCCGCGCCAATTGCACCCGCTCCCAGGCGGTGAGATTGGAAAAAATTTGCCGGCGGGTTTCATCCAGCTTTTTTTCGATGAGCTGGATTTCTTCCTCAAAGCTGATGTCCAGCGAATGTTTTTCCGGGTGTTCGCGGAGTTCTTCCAGCTTGGTTTGCAGTTCGAAGATCGGTTTCTCGAAATCGAGCTGATGTTTCATGCGTCGGGGAGCTTAAACATTTTGTTCCTTTAATTCAATGCGAATCGTATAAATGCGAAAGGCCGGACTTGCGTCCGGCCCCCGCAGTGACGAGGTTTATACGCCCTCACCCAGGCGCTCAGAAGGGTGGCGCGACCAACTTGGGGGTCGCTGTTCGAGCCGCGCCACAAGCAAAACCTCTATGCCAACCCTAAACGAACAGCGAAATCCTTCATATGCTACGATGACATAGACGGAGCGAAAACGCAAGTCGTTCAAAAAATCTCAAATTTTTTTTGGCGCGGCCAAACCAGTTAGAAATCGCTGAAAATTCTCGTTTGTGTCCTAAATTGAGTCACTCGCGCCAAAGGCGTGCGGCCATTGGCGTAAAGAGAGTTGCGCAGCGCTGCTTCTTTGCCAGCGCCCGAAACCAGCACCCAAACCTGCCGCGCCGCCGTGATGGCGGCGTAGCCAAGTGTGACGCGATTCGGTGGCGGTTTGGGCGAATTTTTCACGGCGCGATAAACCGCTTTGTCAGAACTGGTGGCTTCAATTTCGCCCGGAAACAGCGACGCCACATGGCCGTCCTCGCCCATACCGAGAAAAATCAAATCTAAAACCGGCTGGCCGTCGGCGTTTGACGACGCGAAACGGCGGAGTTCTGATGCAGCTTGAGCAGCAGCGGTCTCCGGCGGCAATTCGCCGCGAATGCGATGGATTTGGCTTTCGGAAATTTTCAGCGGCGCGAACAAAAATTCGTTCGCCAGGCGAAAGTTGCTTTCCATGTCATCCGGCGGAACACAGCGCTCGTCCGCCCAGAAAAAATGGACGTTTGTGTCGCCGTCCCCAATTTTTCGCGTCTTTGCCTGTTCAACGACCGCCGCGAAAAATTTCTGCGTGATGCGCCCGCCGGAAAGCGCGGCGCAGTGCGATTTGCCTGTGCGATTGGCCGCTTCGATTTCGTCCAGCCATTTGCCAGCGACAGCGCGGGCCAGTTCGTCGGCGGTGGCAAAGGTAATCAGTTCGAAATTTTTCATTAAAGTTGGGAGGGACGGCGTGTCGCCGTCCCAATTTACCACGGCAAAACATTCATTCGTCCTCGAAACGGCCATTCGTCAGGCTGTTTCACCAATCCCGCGCGCAGCGGATTTTCGCAGACGTAGTTCCACTTTCCCGTGTAATTTTCGCTGCGGCGCAGGCGGGTGTCCCAGAAATCTCGCTGCCATTCACCGGTTTCAGACAAATGGAGACAACTAAATTCGCGTTTCCAATATGAAACCCAGCGTTGCAGGGTGACGGTTAAATCTCGCGGTGCGCAAAACAAGTGGATGTGATCCGGCATGAGCAAATAATCGCCCACGAGCCAGGCATCCGTTTGAGACCAGATTTTTCGGAGCGCGTCATGGACATTTGGTTGCGTAAGCCACGGTTGGCGGTCTTTGGTGCAAACAGTGAGAAAAACAATGGTCGGTTGTTGGAACGAAACTAAAACGCCGCGCGTCGGGTGTTTTCGTCCGGGCTCTGAAAACGGCGCGTAATCTGGCATAAAATTATGGGAGGGACGCCGTGTCTCCGACCCAAATTTCCGAATGATTGTTTTGCAAAGAAATATGGGGACGGCGACACGCCGTCCCTCCCAATTACGAAGCCACTTGGCGGCGACCGTGCGGGCCAGTTCATCAGCGGTGGCGAAGGGGATCAGTTCGAAATTTTTCATGGCGCCGGCAATGGCTCATGCCAGGCGTGGCCGCTTTGAGCGAGTAAATCGTCCGACGCGACCGGTCCCCACGTGCCGGCGGCGTAAAATTCGCGGTTCGTCAGCGGTTTGTCCTTCCAGCCGGCGCGGATGGAATCCACGATTTGCCACGCGGTTTCCACCTCGTCGCGGCGGATGAACAGCGTGGCGTCACCGGCGATGGCTTCCAGCAGCAACCGTTCATAAGCTTCCGGTGTGTAGGCGCCGAACTCCGCGTCGTAACTGAAATTCATCCGCACCGGCCGCACGCCAAGGCTCATGCCGGGCACCTTGCCGTTGAAGCGGAGATAAATGCCTTCGTTCGGCTGGAGCCGCAGCGCGAGGGCATTGGGATCCAGTTTCTGTCCCAACTGCGCGGCGAACAGCACGTGCGGCGTGGGGCGGAATTGGACCCGCACTTCACTCGTGCTTTCGGGCAGGTATTTGCCCGTGCGCAAATAAAACGGGACGCCGGACCAGCGCCAGTTGTCAATAAACAGCTTCAACGCGACGTAGGTTTCAACGTTGGAATCGGGCTTCACCTTTTCTTCCTGCCGGTAGCCCAACACCGGCTTCCCATCCACCGTCCCGGCGAAGTATTGGCCGCGCACCACCTGCCGCGCCACGTCGTCGGGAGCCAGCGGCCGGATGGATTTGAGCAGTTTCACCTTTTCATCACGGATGGATTCGGATTCGAGGGACACGGGCGGTTCCATCGCGACGAGCGCGAGGACCTGGAGCATGTGGTTTTGCACCATGTCACGGAGTGCGCCGGCTTCCTCGTAATAGCCGCCGCGCTGGCCGACGCCGAATTTTTCACTCACGGTAATTTGCACGTGGTCAATCAGGTTGCGATTCCAGAGGCGCTCGAAAACCGAATTGGAAAAGCGGAACATCAAAATGTTCGCCACCGTTTCCTTGCCGAGGTAATGGTCAATGCGGCAGACCTGCTGTTCATTGGCGAAGCGCGTCAGTTCGGCGTTCAGCGCGTGTGCGGAGGCGAGGTCATGCCCGAACGGTTTCTCCACCACGATGCGCTGCCAGCCCGCGCCTTCCTTGTGCAGCAGGCCGGCCCGATGCACATTTTCAATGACCGTTCCGAACTGGCTGGGCAGGGTGGCCAGGTAAAACAGCACGTTCTCGCGCAACGGCGCGCTGCCAAACGAGGTGAGCATTTCTTCAAGCTTGTAATAGGCGGTCGCGTCGGTGATGTCGCCCTGGCAATATGACAGGTTTTGCGCAAACTTCTGCCAGACCGTGTTGTTGACGGGTTTGGTGCGTGAAAACTGGTCGAGCGCGGTGCGCAGTTCCGTCCGCCACGACTCGTCGGTTTTTTCGCGCCGCGCAAAGCCCACGATGCGGAACACCGGCGGCATCAGTTTGTCCTGGTAAAGATGATAAAACGCAGGAATCAGTTTGCGCGCCGTGAGATCGCCGCTCGCGCCAAAGATGACGATGGTGCAGGGTTCCAGTGGCCTGCGTTCCGCGCCGATGTGACCGGCCAGCAGTTCATTGGGATGTTGTGATTCAACCATGGCCCAAACAATGGCGCAGGAGGCGGACAAATTCAACGCCGTTGCGCGAAAATCAAAAATTGCTCGCCCGGCGGTGGATTTTTTCGCAACATTCCACCGTGCGCGAATGAAAGCGAAAATTGTCATCACCCCAAAGAAAGCCGTGCTCGATCCGCAGGGCAAAACCGTCCAGAACGCCCTCGAACAAATGGGCTACCGGGGCGTCGCCGCCGTTCACGTCGGGAAATACATCGAGATTGACCTCGCACCCGGCGCGGACAAAGCCGCCGCACAGCGGGCGTTGAACGACGCGGCGCATAAATTTTTGAGCAACCCCATAATTGAGGATTACAAGCTGGAAATTGAATAAACCGGGAAGATTTACGATATACGAATTACGATTGACGAGCCGCCAGCTTGTTCGACGCGTAAATCGTAAATCGTAAATCGTAAATCAAAATGAATTTTGCCGTTGTCCAATTTCCCGCCAGCAACTGCGACCAGGACGCCATCCACGCCATCCGGTTGCTCGGCCATTCCGCGCGCTACGTCTGGCACAAGGAAAACTCCCTCGGCGCCACCGACGCCGTCATCGTGCCCGGCGGTTTCAGCTATGGCGATTATCTGCGCTGCGGCGCCATCGCGCGGTTCAGCCCTGTGATGCAGGCCGTGAAACAATTCGCCGACAATGGCGGGCTGGTCCTCGGCATCTGCAACGGCTTTCAAGTGCTCACCGAGGCCGGCCTGCTGCCTGGGGCGCTCATCCGCAACCGCGATTTGCAGTTCCACTGCGAACACATTTTTCTGAAAACCGCCACGCCCGATTCGCCGTTCACCAACAAGATTCCGCCGGGCAAATGGCTGAGGATCCCGATTGCCCACGGCGAAGGCTGCTATTACGCGGACGAAGAGACGCTTGCCCGGCTCAAGGTGGGCAACCAAATCCTGTGGAATTATTGCGACGCGACCGGAAACCTGACCGATACGTCGAATCCCAACGGCTCCGTGCAGAACATCGCCGGCATCTGCAACGAACGCCACAACATCGCCGGCCTGATGCCGCATCCCGAACGTGCCAGCGAGCCCGTGCTGGGCAGCGACGACGGCAAATGGATTTTTGAGAGCATCTTCGCTGCGCTGGAAAAGAAAACGGCGGCGAAGGCAGCGTAAGCCGTATGAAATACCAGTTGGCTTTACAGTTTCCCGAGAAATCGATTGCCGACTACGACGAGATGATTGCGCTTGAAAATGAATTGCTTGAGAAGCTCGGCACGTCGGCAAAAGTTGACGGCCATGATTGCGGTTCTGGTGAGATGAACATTTTTATTCACACTGACGAACCAAATAAAGCATTTGAAATGATTCGACCAGTCGTGGCCAAACGAAGACTTTTTGAAAATTTGGTCGCAGCCTATCGCGAGAGGACTGGCGAAGATTACACAGTTATTTGGCCGATTGGATTTACAAAGCAATTTAGAATTACATGACCGAACCCGCCATTACACCTGAACTGGTTGCCAAACACAACCTCACGCCGGAGGAATATGCCAACATCGAGCGTCT
>JBEKJN010000075.1:0-10872 GCA_050011235.1 Verrucomicrobiota bacterium
CGAAGACTCGCTCGCCCAGGCATTGCCCGACCTCGATACCCGGATCGAACGTTATTTTTCCGCCCACGCCAAACTTCTGCAACTGGTCCGCCCGCCGCTTTTGGTTTGCGGCGGCGAACGTGCCAAAAACTCCCTGACGCTGGTCACCGACATCCTTTCACAGATTGACCGCCATCACCTTGACCGCCATTCGTATCTGATTGCCGTTGGCGGCGGCGCGCTGCTGGACGTCGCTGGTTTTGCCGCCGCCACCGCGCATCGCGGCTTGCGCCTCGTGCGCATCCCGACGACGACTTTGAGCCAGGCCGATTCCGGCATTGGCGTGAAAAACGGCGTCAACGCCTTCGGCAAGAAAAATTTCATCGGCGCGTTTGCGCCGCCGCACGCCGTCATCAACGATTTCAACCTGCTCGCCACGCTCAAACCGCGCGACAAACGTGCCGGTTACGTCGAAGCCGTCAAAGTCGCCTGCATTCGCGACCGCGCCTTCTTCGAGGAAATCGAGCGCGAGGCGGACAAGCTGGCGGCATTCGAGCCGGCGGCCATGAAGCGATTGATTCGTCGCTGCGCGGAATTGCATCTCGACCACATTGCCACAAGCGGCGACCCGTTTGAAAGCGGTTCCGCGCGTCCGCTGGACTTCGGCCACTGGTCGGCGCACAAACTGGAGCAGCTTTCCGATTTCCAAATCTGTCACGGTGAAGCCGTCGCCGTCGGCATCGCGCTCGACGTGCTCTACTCGCGCAACATCGGTTTGCTGGAAGCGGAATCCGCCGAGCGGATTCTGAAATTACTCGAACGGCTTGGCTTCAAATTGTTCGCCGATGAATTGCTAAGCGCCGACGCCGGGGACCACCTGCATATTTTGAACGGTCTGGAAGAATTCCGCGAACACCTCGGCGGCGAACTGACGATCACGTTGCTGCTTGAAATCGGGCGCGGCGCGGAAATTCACGTGATGAACACGCCGAAAGTCATTGAAGCCATTCACGAACTGCGCAGGCGCACAGCATGAGCAACCACGAAACACACCCGTCCTCCGTAGCACTACTGCGAAGGGTGGACGAAATGACACGCAAATTTGTCCTGCCCCGAATTTCAGTTGAAAACTCCTTCGTGTCTTTTGTGTATTTCGTGGTTTCAATTCGGGCATGAACCGGCTTGCCGTCATCAACGTCGTCGGCCTCACCGAAACGCTCATCGGTGAACACACGCCGCGCATTGCGGAATTCCGCAAACGCGGCGCGCTCGCGCACATTTCGCCCGCGTTTCCCGCCGTCACCTGCACCGCGCAATCGAATTATCTCACCGGGGCAACGCCGTCGCAGCACGGCATCGTCGGCAACGGCTGGTTCAACCGCGAACTCGCCGAAGTGCAGTTCTGGAAACAATCGAACCATTTGGTGCAAAGCCCGAAACTGTGGGATGCGCTCCGCACCAAAACTCCAGACCCCAGACGCCAGACCCAAGACCCATTTGCTTCAGCAAATTTGTTCTGGTGGTTCAACCTGTATTCGAGCGTGGATTATTCCTTCACGCCACGCCCGATGTATCCCGCCGATGGCCGGAAAATTTTCGATATTTACACCTGGCCATATTCCATCCGCACCGAAATCAAGCGTGACCTCGGCGAATTTCCGTTTTTCGGTTTTTGGGGGCCGGCGGCGGGCGTGGACACGCCTCAAGCCAAGGCCGACGCGGCGTCGCGCTGGATTGCCGAATCCGCCAAGTGGATTGAAAATAAATTTTCGCCAACGCTGAACCTGATTTACCTCCCGCATCTGGATTACAATTTGCAGCGGCATGGACCGTTTTCCGTAGCCGTGAATGTAAGTTCGCGGATGATTTCTGCGATTGATTCTCGAAAGGACGAACCGCGTTCTCACGAACGCGGCTACGAGATCAATCCCACCATTCACCGCGACTTGCAAGAGATTGACGCCATCGTCGGCGACCTCATCCAATTTTTCAGCCAACGCGGCGTGCAGGTCGTGTTGCTTTCCGAATACGGCATCACGAACGTGGACACGCCGATTCATCTCAACCGCCTGTTTCGGCAGAGAGGATGGCTGGCAATCAAGGAGGAGTTGGGCTTGGAAATTCTCGGCGCGGGCGCAAGCAAGGTTTTCGCCGTGGCGGATCATCAGGTCGCGCACGTTTACCTTAATGATGCATCGCTGGAAAAATCCGTGCGCGAATTGCTGGAGAAAACCGAAGGTGTGGAAAGAGTGTTGGGCAAGACGGAAAAAATCGCGGCGGGCATTGACCATCCACGCGCCGGTGATTTGATTGCCGTCGCCGCGGAAAATGCGTGGTTCACCTATTATTATTGGCTGGATGACGCGCGCGCGCCGGATTTTGCGCGGACAGTGGACATCCACCGCAAGCCGGGCTACGACCCGGTGGAACTGTTTCTGGATCCGAAAATTCCGCTGCCGAAATTGAAGATCGCATGGCGGCTGTTGCAAAAGAAACTCGGCTTCCGAATGTTGATGGACGTGATTCCGCTCGACGCTTCGCTCGTGAAAGGCTCGCATGGCCGGCGACCGGCGGACAAAAGAGACTGGCCGGTGTTTATCACCGAACGACCGGAACTGCTGGGCGCGAAGCAGATTGAATCAACGGACGTTTATCACATCTTGCGGCGCCATTTCGGAGCGCCGTAGGCGTGGCATATTTGTAGAATCGAAATTCAAAATGAACCAAGCTCCGTAGGAGCGAAATCGTCCGGGAATATGCCGCTCCTAAGGAGCTTGGGATGTGGTTTGGTTGGGGTACTACAAAGATTTCGCGCCTACGGCGCTAGAGGATTGGCTCATTGCAAAACATGAGCCGGGTTGACAGTGGTACCGAGCGAGCAAGTCACAGGCTCGCCGACTTTTCCAATCGTATAGTTGCCACCGGATGGGCATCGGGGAAATTGCCCTTTCAAATCTCTCAAATATGGCGTGAGGTCTGCAACGGTTGGAGTGTCATTTGTGCCCCGATGCATTTCTGAAGCCCATTCCTGTTTGGCCTCATCAATGCAGCGCAAATTATTTATACATTCATTGCTCGGAGATTTCGTTGCCGGGACGAGATGAGGCCGTGGTATAATGATAGCTAAAATGAGCGCGATGAAACCAAGAGTGAGTGCGCCCACAAGGAACCGATAGCCGAATCGCGATTTTGAGTTATTTTCTGACTCGTCCATACCAATTCAAACACCACTCCTCCAATTCCGTTGCTGCAACTTACCTTCTCCGTCTCGACATGGCGAAGTGGTAGCCGCCGTGGACGCGTGAACCGCGGGCTTTGCCAGGAAAACCTTTGGGCTGGCCGGGTTTTCCTTCCTCAAACAGCATGGTGTATGTGTAATTGAAATTTTCCAGTTTCACGCGCGGGATTTTCTGGCTGATGAATCGTTCGATGGCAAACACGTGGCTGGCGTCCTCGGCGGTCATGATGGTGAAGGCGTCGCCGCTCGCCTCCGCGCGGCCCGTGCGCCCGATGCGATGGATGTAATCCTCGGGATGCTGCGGCACGTCGTAGTTGATGACGTGGCTCACATCCGCGATGTCCAACCCGCGCGCGGCAATGTCCGTTGCCACAAGCACCTCGAACTTGCCGGAGCGGAATCCTTGCAACGCCTGTTCGCGTTCGCGCTGCGTGCGGTTCGAGTGCAGCACGGCCACGGCGTGATTGTTGCGCTTGAGCAGGCCCGCGACGCGGTCGGCGCCGTGCTTCGTCCGGCAAAAGATCAGCACCGAGTTGTAATCCACGCGCTTCAGCAGTTCGAGCACCAGATCGGTTTTTTGCGAATCGGAAACGGGATAAATGACGTGCTTGACCGTTTCGGCCGGCATGCGGCGCGCGCCGATTTGAATCGTTTCCGGATTTTTCATCGCCCACTGAATGAGCGTTTCGATTTGCGGCGGAATCGTCGCGGAAAACAGCGAGGTGTGGCGCTGGCGCGGGCAACGGTCGAGGATGCGGCGTACGTCCGGCAAAAATCCCATGTCCAGCATCCGGTCGGCCTCGTCGAGCACGAGAAATTGAACCTTGTCCAGCCGCACCGTGCCGCGTTCGAGGTGATCGAGCAAACGGCCCGGCGTGGCGGCGAGCACGTCCGTGCCCGCGCGCAAGTTGTCCAATTGCCGTCCGTAACCAACGCCACCATAAACGACGGTGGTTTTCAAATTGGTGAAGCGCGCAAAATCGTGGAAGGCCGTTTCAACCTGTGCGGCGAGTTCGCGCGTTGGTTCGAGAATCAACGCGCGCGGACCGGGCGCGTGCTGGCCGAGTTTCGAGAGAATGGGCAGCGCAAACGCGGCGGTCTTGCCGGTGCCGGTTTGCGCGCTGCCAATCATGTCGCGTCCGGCAAGCACGAGCGGAATGCCGCGGAGTTGAATCGGCGTGGGAGTGACGTAACCCGCCGCCCGCACACCTTCAAGAACCGCCGGGGAAAGACCTAACTTTGTGAAAGGCATGGGCGGAAGCTATCAGCCGGTGGAATTAAAGGAAATGCCGAAAATGCGGCAGGGACGAGCCGCTGCTCGTCCTTGAATCCGGCTGCGCGGCAAAAAACTATTCGACTGGGGTCTCGCAGAGCTCGACCCTCCGGCTATTACGAAGGCGTTGCGCCAGTCTCAGCCGTCGGTTCAACCGCAGGTGTGGCGGCAGGTTCAGCCGGTGCAGTCTCAATCACAGCCGCCGGTTCGGTTGCGGGGACCGGAGTTTCGATCGGTGCCGGAACTTCTGATGCCGTTTCAACCGCCGGCTCGGGTTCGGACGCGGGAATTTCCGCCTCGGTCAAAATTGCAGTTTCACCTGACGATTCCACGGCAGTTGCCGCGGCTTCACCTTCTGCGGCGGGCTTTTCCCCGGTGGATTTCTTTTCCGGTTTTGGCGGTCTGGGCACGGGCTTTTTGGCCGTGTCCATCCGGCCATCCGCGAATTCCAGGACGTGGCCCTGATGAATCAACCAGTGCAAATCGGCAATCAACGCGTTTTGCTCCGGCGTCGGTTCGGCGGCTGCAGCGGGAAGGTTTGGAGTTGCGCCTTCAGACGGCGCGACAATTGGCGGCGTTTCGGGTTTGATTTCAATGACCGCCGGTTGAGGCGACGGCGCGAGGGCTTCGATCAAATGCCGCCGCGTGCATTTCGGATGCGCGTTGATGTGGCCGACGATGCGTTTGATGCTTTCCGAAACCGGCGTGGTTTCGAGGTCGAGGAATTGCGGGCGGGCGACGGAAACGTGGGTGAAGGTCCGGTTGACCTTGAAGAAATGCAGGCCGTGCGTAGTGAATTGCCGGCTGAGGTTGGTGGCCAGTTGCAGCGGAAAATATTTCTGCCGTTCCCAATCGTTGCGCACGAGTTGCTGCAATTCCCGGCAACGCAGGTTGCGGCTCAACACGCCGCCGACCGTGTGTGATTCCACCGGCTTGATGATCGTGTCCTTGTGAACGGCCCGGAAATGTTTCTCCACTTCCTCCCGGTTCGGAAGTTTGAGCGGTTCCGGCACGTTGAGACAGGTGTATTCGGTCCGGAAACTCTGTTCCTCGACCCACTTTTTGACGACTTCCTCATCGCGCACAATTTTGATGCGCGCCTTGAAGACCTCGAACGGCATCCGGGAAAAACGCTCGGTGTGCAGCTTGCGGAGCTGGTTTTGGTAATCGTGATGGTTCGGCGGGCCGAGGATGGCGCCGCTCATGCCGCATTGCGCGACAAACGTGTATTTGCCCTTGGGCGGTTCGATGGCCGTGCGCTCGGCCTGGTAAAACGTCGCGAAATGATTTCTCAGCACGTGCGCCACCGCTTCGTCCTCGCTCAACCACGGCGTGTCGTCGAGCGCGCAAGCGAACAGCGGCTGGGCAACCGTGCCATCGGTTTTTTTCTTCACGCCCAACTGGACGGAATAACGCTCCGGTTTCGCCAGGACAATTTGCGCGATCTGGAAAAGCGGGAACGCGCGGCCGGTCATTTTAATCTGGCGAGCGAGCGACTCGACGCCATTCTCGTCCGGCAAAAAAGTGACGGTGATTTCCGGCAACGGCGCGGGCGGTTCGGGACGTTCACGGCGTTCGCCCTGGTCATCGCGGCGGGGAAATTCCCTTTTGCGGTCGCCGAATTTGGGACCCGAACGCGGCGGGCGGGGGCCGCGGCGTTCGCCAAATGGTTCGCGGCGCGGGCCTCCCCGGCGGCCTTCGCGCTGACGGTCATCGCGCGCGGCGTGTTCGCCCGCGAACTTCGCGTAGCGATTGGCCGCCGGCGATTCCTGCGCCCACGCGGGCTGGAAAAGCTTCTCCAGATCAATTTCGACGTCAGAAATACTGCTCATGTCAAATCAAACGCCCCGTCCAGCGGGGCCGAAAATGAATCATATCATGGATTGGTGTGGTTTGGAAAGCAAGCCTAGCTTCGGGTAGCGGGTCCGTTTGAGAAAGGCTTTTGATTCTGATTCAGTGCATGAATTCAATACCAAATAAAATTGCAGCACACACCAGTAAAATCGGTCCCCAATATTGCATGGGAATAAAAAATAAAGTGTGCCTGGATTGGTTGATGACCATTTCCTTACCCGTCAGCTTGTCAATCACGACCCGATCTGACTTCTTCCGAAGATGGTTTCCAAGAGACCAACAAAGAATGGCTGAAATAACCAAAGACAGGGCAAACGGCCATTTGTGGTGGTCATAATATCCTTCGCCATAGGTCGCGTTGAAAATCAAATTCAGCAGCAGGGAAAAGCCAAAGATGATTACCGCAACCAAAAATCCGCGACCTTGCCAAATAATCATGTTACGGATTGTAGTGATTTACTCTGCCGCAGCCCCGCTGCGCTTCGCCAAAATAGCATCCACAATTTTTTTGGCCAGCGCGGGTTTTTCGACGAGCGTCTTTTGGGCGGCTTCCTTCCCCTGGCCGATCAACTCGCCCTCGAATTGCAGCCACGCGCCTTTTTTGTCCACGACACCGTGTTCGATGGCCACGTCGAGGATGCTGCCTTCCTGGTTGATGCCGTGATTGTAAATGATGTCGAACTCGGCCTCGGCAAACGGCGGCGCGACCTTGTTTTTCACGATTTTCACCCGCACGTGATTGCCGACGGCGTTGCCCGCGGCGTCCTTGAGCGTCTCCTTGCGGCGGATGTCAATACGCACGCTGGCGTAAAATTTCAGGGCCTTGCCGCCGGGCGTGGTTTCGGGATTGCCAAACATCACGCCGACCTTTTCGCGCAATTGGTTGGTGAAAATGCACGTGGTCTTCGACTTGGCCAGAACCGCCGTGAGTTTGCGAAGCGCCTGGCTCATCAGCCGCGCCTGCATGCCCATCGTGGCCATGCCCATTTCGCCCTCGAGCTCGGCCTTCGGCACCAGCGCGGCGACAGAGTCAATCACAACGACGTCCAGCGCGTTCGACCGCGCGAGGGTTTCGCAAATCGTCAGCGCCTCCTCGCCGGAATCCGGCTGCGACACGAGCAAATCATCGAGGTTCACGCCGAGTTTTTTCGCATAGCCGGGATCCAGCGCGTGCTCGGCGTCAATGAACGCCGCCAGCCCGCCGGTCTTTTGCGCATTGGCAATGACGTGCAGCATGAGCGTGGTCTTGCCGGACGATTCCGGTCCGAAAATTTCCACGACGCGGCCCCGCGGGATGCCGCCGACGCCGAGCGCCAGATCCATCGCCAGCGAGCCGGTGGGGATGACGTCAATTTTGACCTGCGCCCGCGCGTCACCGAGGCGCATGATGCTGCCTTCGCCGTAACTTTTGGTGATGGAGGAAATGGCCGCTTCGAGTTCCCGCGAATGCGACGTGGCGGTCTTGGTCTCGGCAGCGGATTTTTCAGCCGTTTTGGGTGCCATAAAATTTTGCGTTGGTTAATTCTTGAGTCTCAGCCCCGCCGACGGTAGTGAATCGGTGGCGAATAGTCAAACGCCGGATGGCGCAAATGACAGAATTGTCATCCGCCGTTCAGCCGGGGTTCATCTTTGTTTCATTTCATAAGCATGCGGATTTTCAAAAATAACAAACATTGACTGGAACACATTGAAGCGCAAAAATTTCGCGAACCAACCAATCAAACTTGAACATGCCCATGAAAAAAATTCTATTGCCGGTGTTATTCAGCGTGGCCGTCGCGGTTTGCCGCGCCGACGGGCCCTATCATTTCATCAAGGAAATCCCCGTCAGCGGTGAAGGCGGATGGGACTACCTGTCCGTGGATTCGGCGGCACAACGCCTCTACGTTTCGCACGCGACCGAAATCGTGGTGATTGACCTTGCCCAGGACCAGGTCTGCGGCGAAATCACGAACACGCCGGGCGTGCATGGGATTGCGCTTGCACCCGAGCTTGGCCTTGGCGTCACCAGCAATGGCCGCGAAAACATGGCCGGCATCGTGGATTTGAAGACATTGCAAACGCTGTCAAAGGTGGAAACGGCCCAAGGCCCGGATGGGATGCTCTACGATCCCGGTCAAAAGGAAGCCTATCTCTTCTGTGGCCGCGCCGAATTGGCAACGGTGGTTGACGTGAAGGCTGCGAAGGTCGTGGCCACCATTCCGCTCGGTGGCCGGCCGGAATTTGCGACGGTGGATCCTGAAGCGGGGCGCATTTATGACAATCTCGAAGACAAGAGCCAAGTAGCCGTCATTGACGCCAAGTCGTACCAAGTCGTCACCCATTGGCCCATCGCCCCAGGCGAGGAAGCTTCGGGCATGGCGATTGACGTGAAGAATCACCGGCTGTTCCTTGGTTGCCACAATGGAATGATGGTGATGATGGACAGCACGGACGGCAAGGTGCTCGCCTCCGTGCCGATTGGCCAGGGCGTGGATGCCAACGCGTTTGATCCCGGAAACCAACTCGCCTTTGCTTCGTGCGGCGATGGAACCACGACGATTGCGAAGGAAGAATCGCCGGACAAGCTGACCGTTGTGCAAACGCTGAAGACCGAGCGCGGGGCGCGGACGATGGCGCTCGATCCGGCGACGCACAAAATTTACCTGCCCACCGCCCAATTTGAGTCCTCGACCAATCAGGTTGCCGGCGCGCCGCGCCAGCGGCCGAGGATGGTCCCGGGCACATTCAAAATTTTGGTGTATGGAATGGAAGGGTCAGCGAGCAAATAGCACCATCGCCGGTCCAACGGTTCGCCGGAATAAGATTTACCGCGCGGCGTGGAATTCGTCGGCGGATGCCAGAAGCCGGGGTAATTCGGCTCGTTCCAGATTTCAAAGCGCCATGTTTTCACTTCGCCTTCGCCGTAGCGATTCGTCCAATGTTCCACGAGGGCGGTGATGAGCGCGTCCCATTTGGCGTAATCTTTCGGTGGCGTGACGTTCGCGTTCCACCAGAAAATTTTCCCTTTGCCGGACGCGAGCGCGTTGGGCATGAAACCAAATTCTACAAACGGTTTCATGCCTATGCTTAAAAGAAAATCGTAAACGTCGTCAATGTATTGCCAGTTGTAGCGCGGCTCGCCGTTCGGACCTTCGGAATAAACGCCCAACTCGTCCTGCAACAACCCGTGCATCCGAATGTATTTGAAACCGATTTCGCGATGGCATTCCTCCAATTGCCGACGCCAGCCGTCCCGCAAGCCTTCGGCGACGCGCCCTGTCCCAACGCAATCCTGCCAGATCATCGAACGCGGGCCTTTGATTTGTAGCAAGTCTGCGCTGACGATACGAATTGAATTTGTTTCCGCGCCATGCGCGTTGAAGACGAGCGCGAGCATGACGGCTGCGAGAATTTTTAAATTGAAGCCTTTTGCTTTCATGAACGCGCCTTCAATTTCAGCACAACAATGCTGTTCGGCGGCATGGTATAAGTAAAAACGGGCTTGAGATGACGCACCGTTGTCGTGACCGGGATTACCTTCTTGGGTTCAGTGATCGAGTTTATGTCCTCCGGATTTCCCGCCAGGGTAATCGCGTCGGCTTTGGAATCGAGCGACGAAACACCTTTGATTTCAATGTTCAGTGACTCGGCGGTCGGGTGCGGATTTACCAGCTTGAGAATGATTTCACCCGTCTGGCTGTCGCGCGTCGCCGAGCCCTGGACGGATGTTTCCGCGGACGCGACTGTCAGGATTTCGTCACCAAGATTCCGGCTGAACATCTGGATCGCGTAGTAACTGGGCGAACCGAAGGCGGAAATCCCGTCGTAACCGATGAGGTCGGGCCGCCATTGCCGCGCGCCGGGGTTCACGTTGACGAACAGCGGCGCGTAACATTGCATGAGGATGAGGTCGGAGTTCCGTTCCATTGCCGCCATAAACACCGCGTCGCCGATGGCGGATTTCATGGCCGGCGTTGGAGGCAGTTTTCGTGAACCCGCTTCCCACGGCTTCAATTTAGCGTCTTCATACGCCGCCCATTCGCCGACGAAAATTTCCGGACCGGACCGGTCGTATTTGCGGGCATATCCCGGCGACATGCGGATGAATTCGTCCGTTGGACGATAATAATGTTCGTCGAGCACGTCCGGCTTGCGGCTGTGGACGCGGAGATTTGCCGGCTGTTCGTTGCCGATGGTGGAAATAACTTTAAGCTGCGGATATCGCGCTTTGATTGCGTCATAAAATTGCGCAAAGCGCCCGTCATAACTTTTTGATTTGTCGAAAAAGTCTTCGTTGCCGACCTCAACGCAAGTGAGTTTAAACGGCGCCGGGTGGCCGTCTTTGGCGCGGCGGGCGCCCCACGTTGTATTTGCATCACCGGTCACATATTCAATTTCATCCAACGCATCCTGCACGTAGGGTGCGAGTTCGGGTCTGGGATTGACGTGGGCTCCTTTGAGGGAATAACCGGCATAAACCGCCAGCACGGGTTCGGCCTTCATGTCTTCGCACCACTCAAGGAATTCCAAAAGTCCCATTCCATCG
>JBEKJN010000076.1:0-10860 GCA_050011235.1 Verrucomicrobiota bacterium
CAGCTTGTCCGCGCCGTCGGCATGATGACGGTAAGTGTCGGCAATCCATTGGATGAACTCCCAGTCGGCGGGCGGAAAAAGTTCCTGCTCGTGCGTGGCGCGGACGACGAGGTCAATCAGGTCGCGCAGCGGTCGCGCCTTTTCGCCGGTGCGCGGGCGCAGCAGCAGAAATTGCACGGCGAGGCGATAACGCGACGGCTCCTCCTCATCCGGTTGCGGGCGGCAGACGACGCGGAGCGTGGCGCGCGGCGTTTCAAGCAGCGGCAGGGCGGGCGGCGACAGCCAGTTTTCGAGTTCCTTGACAAGGTTTTGTTCCTGCTCGGCTTCTTCGGCCCGGGCAAAACGATCGGCGCTGGCGTGCGGCTGTAATTCCGGCGGCACGGGCCGTTTGGCGCGGAGAAAGAGAAACGCGAGCTCCTCGAGGCGCGCCTTGCCCTGGGTGTTCAACAGGCGCGGCCACCAGTTCGTGTCGGGGAAATCGCGGCGCGAGAGCGACAGCTTTTCAAAATAATCCTCCAGCAACAACCACGCGCGCTGCGAATCCGGGCAGGTCGCGAAGCTTTTCAAAATGTCCTCGCGCCCGCCGACGGTCTCCTTCGAGTCGGAGAGTTCGCGTCGCAGGTCGGCGAACGCGCCGTAGGTTTGCGACAGCACTTTGTGGTGCGCGTCGTACTTCGTCGTGCCCGCCCGCGGGCCGTTCTCGTTTCTGATTGAAACTTTAGGCATTAAAACAACTATGGCCTATCATCTCGTCAGAAGTGGCGGCTTTGGTCAATCAGAAATCGAAAATAATTATGCACAGCCGGCGACACGGGATTGACGCAAGCGCGCTTTCTGGTATAATCCATTCCCTTTATGAACCGAAATCCGCACGTGGCCGTGGTCGGCGCAACGGGCGCCGTCGGCATCGAAATGATCAAGACGCTGGAAAAGAGGCATTTTCCGGTGGGTAAACTGACCCTGCTCGCTTCGGCGCGCTCGGTTGGCAAGAAATTGAAATTTCGCGGCACCGATATCGCGGTCAAGGAACTGACGAAGGATTCGTTCAACGGCATTGACATCGCGCTGTTCAGCGCGGGCGGCAGCATTTCCAAGGAATTCGCGCCCATCGCGGCCAAAGCCGGCTGCGTGGTCGTGGACAACTCCAGCGCGTTCCGCATGGACGACGCGGTGCCGCTGGTGGTGCCCGAAATCAACGCCGCCGACGTGAAGTTGCACAAGGGCATCATCGCCAATCCGAATTGCACCACGGCCATCACGCTCATGGCGTTGTATCCGTTGCACAAGGCTTTCGGCTGCAAACGCATTTTTGCGTCCAGCTACCAGGCCGTCAGCGGCGCGGGCGCAAAAGCGATGGAAGAACTAAAACGGCAGGTGGGCGAAATCGTCGCCGGCAAGCCGGTGACGAAACAGGCTTTTCCGCATCAAATCGCCTTTAACGTCTTCCCGCAGGTGGACGTTTTTTTGCCAGGCGGCTATACGAAGGAAGAAATGAAGATGGAAAACGAGGGCCGCAAAATCATGCATCACCCGGCGTTCAAGGCGAGCGTGACCTGCGTGCGCGTGCCGGTCTATCGTTCGCACTCGATTGCCGTGAGCGCGGAATTTAACAGGCCGGTGACCGTGGAAGCCGCGCGCGCGGTCTTGAAGAAAGCGCCGGGTCTGGACCTCGTGGATGAGCCGGAGAACAGGAAATATCCGATGCCGTTGTTCACGTCCGAGAAAGACAACTGCGAAGTGGGTCGCATCCGCAAGGATTGCGCGTTGGACAACGGGTTATGTTTCTGGGTAAGCGGCGATCAGTTGCTCAAGGGCGCGGCGCTGAACGCGGTGCAGATTGCGGAAGAGTTGCTGAAGTAGCAAAGTAGGACAGGCGTCCTGCCTGTCTCCTGTTCCAATGAGTCAGAGACAGGCTGGAAGCCTGTCCTACTTTTATGGCTTGGCTGTTTCCCTGGTGTAGGCGACGAGGGATTTGATTTTCGCCTCGGCGGCGGCGTCGCGCACCTTCACGATTTTTCCCCACGGCGCTTTTTCGTCGGCGTTGATGGCCAGCACGAGCTGCGGATTCATTGAGGCCTTCAAAATCAGTTGGCCGCGCAACTGCTCGAAGGTCACCGGCAGTTTTTCCAGATAATAAATCCCCTTGTCGTCTATGCTCACGACGAACGGCGGGTTTTCGTTCGCGCCGGCCTTTTTGGCCTGCGACGATTCGGGCAGCGCGAGCTTCAACGCCGTCTGCTGCTTGAACGTCGTCGTCACCAGCAAAAAAATCACCAGCACGATGAGCACGTCAATCAGCGCGACGATGATGACGGCGGGTGTGGTGCGGCGTTTGCGGACGAGAAAGCGCATGTGAGATGGGGTCTGGGGTCTGGCGTTTGGCGTCTAGGGTTTGGCATCCGGGGCAGATTGCGACCGGCGATTTGAGGTCCGAGACCCCGGAGCCGGGACGCCAGACGCTGATTCGCTGTATTGCCGCCGGATGAAGTCGTCGCAGAGCGCCTCCATCTCGACGGCGAACACCTCGACTTTTTTGCTGAAGTAACTCCAGAAAATCAGCGACGGGATGCAAATGAGCAGGCCGATGAGCGTGGCCCGAAGAATCAACGCAATGCCGTGAGCCAGCTTTGCCGCGTCGTTGAGTCCTGATTGGCCAATGTCGCCGAACACCGCCATCATGCCGATGATTGTGCCGACCAGGCCCAGCAGCGGCGCGATGCCGACGATGATTTCCAGCACCACGAGGCCGCGTTCGAGCCGGACGATTTCGTGGCGGGCGGCCGTTTGCAACGCGTCCACGTTGTCGTCCTTCGGCCAATCGAGATGATCCGACGCGAGCAACAACAGGCGGCCGAGCGGCGACGGTTTTTGTTCGCAGACGCGACAGAGGGTTTTCACATCGTCGCGCGATTTGCAGGCCGCGAGCGACGCGGTGATTTCCGCCGGCACGACTTTTTGCCAGCGCAATGTCCAGGCGCGCTCCACGATGAACGCCAGTCCAACCACTGAGGTCAGTCCCAGCAAAATGTAAACGAGTGTGTCCATAAATATTTTTCAACGATTGCGAACGGCTCAGTAATAATAAAATGTGAACGTAATTTCCCGATAATTCTGGCCGACCATCCGGCGCATGTCGCTCGGCCACGCCGCGAACGGAGCGGATTCCTCGATCGCATCCCGGCAAACGAGCGAAAGCAATTCGCCGACGGTATTTTCCTCGACTTCCATGTCAATCACAGTGCCGTCGTAGTTCAAGTGGAACCGCAACGTCACCTTGCCGGTGCGGTCCTGCGCGAATTGCCGGCTGTCGAGCAAATCATACCAGCGCTGGCTCACGGCCTCGACAATCAGCGCGTCATACGCGCCAAACGGCGTAGCCTTCACGTCCAGCGACGGCACGAGCGCCTGGCGATGCACGCCGCCTTCCTGCCGCATTTGCACGCTGGGCAGATGGTTCGCCTGCTGCGCGCGCGCCTGATTGAGCGTGCGCGGACGCGGCTGCGGCTGTTCCTGCTGCTGCGAGTCCTGCGGCTTGCCCAGGGTCAAATCCCCCGCGTTCATCGCCAGTTGCAACTGCGGTTCCGGCTGCCGGTTGTTCGCCGGCTGCGCGGGAGGCGCCGGTTGGAGTTTGTTGAAATCCGGGCGCGGCACGTCTTCCGTCTTCGGCACGTCGGTTTGTTTTCCGTTCAATTTTGGCGTGTCGGTGTCCCGGTCCGCGTCCGGGTTGGCCGCGCGCGAATTTTTGTCGGAATAATACTTCGCGTTCTGCGGCGCTTCGGTTGACGGTTGCTCTACCGTCGCAAATTCCAGCGGCGGCTCGTAATTTACAACCGGCACCGGGACCGTTTCCATTTTTTGGGTCAAACGATGGAGCCACGTTGGCCAGTGCCATTGCCGCCACCAGCCGAAATCTTTTCCGGCTTCGTAACCGCCCCACGTCAACAAATGCGCCGCCAGCGACAGGGCGAGGGCCAGCGCCAGCCGCCGGCTTTCCCAGCCGCTCAATCGCAGCGAATTTAGTTGTGTTCCGGCAACGGTCATACCGATAAAGTTTGCCGCAGGAACAGGCAGTGAGCAACTTCTTTGCCGTGCTCGAAATTGGCCTTGCTTCAAAAGCCCTTTGGGCGTAGGTTCCTGCCCGTTCCAAAGGCAATTTTACATCAAACCAAACCAAAGGCATCTCCATGAAGAAAAGTATTTTGTTCGGCACATTGGCCTTGTTGGCGGGTCCGCTCATCGCGGCGGACTCCAGCCCCAAGGATGACGTCATCGGCGCAGCCCAAAAGCTCGCCGCCACCGCCAGTTACAGTTGGAATCAAACCGTGGTCGTCCCCGAAAGCGCCCAATTCAAACCGGGGCCGACCGATGGCAAAACCGAGAAAGGCGGGGCCACTTATGTCAAAATGTCCTTCGGTGACAACACCACCGAGATCGTGATGAAGGGCGACAAGGCGGCGGTCACCGACCCCGATGGCGACTGGCAGTCGATCACCAACCTGGAAAATGACAGTGAAGGCCCCGGCCGGTTTCTCGTCGGCATGGTGCGCAATTTCAGGGCCCCGGCCGCGCAAGCCACAAACCTGGTGGCCTCGGTAAAGGAACTCAAGAAAGACGGCGATGTTTATGCCGGCGACCTGACCGAAGACGGCGCGAAGGAGTTGCTCACGTTCCGGCGCGGCGGCGGCGCGACCGTCAGCAACCCCAAAGGTTCTGTGAAATTCTGGGTCAAAGATGGCCAGCTCTCGAAATATGAGTATGCGGTGCAAGGCAAGGTGGATTTCAACGGCAACGAAGTGGACGTGGATCGTGATACCACCGTTGTAATCAAGGACGTCGGCGCGACGAAAGTGGTTGTGCCGGATGGGGCAAAGAAAGTGCTTTGAACCGCATTCGCCCCGGCGAAACGATAATCTTCACACGCGCCCATCGGGAAAACCGGCGGGCGCGTTTTTCTTGGCCGGAACGATTTAATTCATTTCGGGGAGCACACGCGCCCTCGCGTGTTCCAACCGGCGCCCTCGCCGGTCGGAAGAATAACGCGGGCCGGAAACCAAATGGGGCATCGTCTGTGCGAGCGAAAGTGGTCGGCGGGGCGCCGACCACCGCACCCGAGGCGGGTGCGCTCCCCGCTGCAACTGAATCGTTCCGGCTTAAGAACTTCCAAGAGGCGGGTGCTGAGCTGGCGATATGGTAACCGGTTTCCAGAAGGCGAAAAGTTCATCGGCCCGCCGCAGGTACCGCGCCCTGAGCATGGCGTGGTCGCGTTTGACCGCAGCGCGGAATTTGCGGAGCCGGCGCGCTTCGGACTTTTCCTCGCGCATGAACTTGTCCAGCGCCGCCAGCAGCGTCTCGCAATCCTGGATGTCACCCATCAACTTTTGATGGCCGCGCAGTTTTTCGGGCAAACCGCCGGGAAGACGGGACAGCCACGGTCGCAACTGCTCGACCATGTAGCGGAATTTCTTGAAGGCAATGCGCGTGCGATGAATGGCCTGCGGCTGCGCCGGGGCAATGCTGCGCCGCCGCGCCACCACGTTGGCAAACGCCCGGTCCATGCCTTTCAACAAGCGAACCCGCGCGTGATGACGCCCGCCTGCCTGCTTCACGGCGGCGCGCAACTCCTTGCGAAGCGCGTCCATCCGGTTCTTCAACGGCTTCAGCCTCGTGCGCCGGAGCTTCCGTTCCAGTTGCCGGCCGAGACGTTTTTCCTGGCGCAGCAGTTCCTTCTGGAAGCGCTTCGCATCCGGAAACCGGCGGAGTCGCCGCTCCACGTCGCACAACATCACCTGCGCATCGCGCAACCGGCCGGAGGTTTTGAACGGCGGTTTGAGGAGTTGGGAAACCCTGTCCGCCGCCTCCCCGGCCAGCAACGGGTCAAACAAATCCACGAGCGCCAGCAGCCGCCGCGTTTCCAGGCGCAACTGGTGGACGGTCGCCCTGGACAATTTTTTCTGGCACCGTTTGAATGCCCGCCGGTAGGAACGCCAGGCCGACTTGAACGCCCGGTCAAGCCGCGAAGTCAATTGGCCTTCGCCCGCCAACTTCATTCTGTCCATCAGTGTACTGTTCATGGCTCCAGGCGGGCATCAAATAGAATGCCGGGCGGCAAGCGTCAATCCTTGATGCGCCATGACAAAACTTGCCCCGAAAGTTTTCGGGGCAAAAGTTCGCAAACGGTCCCGCGCGCGACGGGCGGAGGGAGTTCAGCCGCTCAGGATGCTGGAACGATCTCGATGCCGTTAATCTCGGGATTTTCCACCTTGGGCGTGAACGTAATGTTCAGTTTGCCGTCGGTGACTTCCACGTTGACGGTTTCGATGTAGGCGCGATTGGGACCGCCGGCCTTGGCCCAGACATCAAAATCCTTGAATTCCTGGCCTTCGACGTTGAACGAAAATACACGCTCGCCCGGCCCGGTGATGCCATCAAAAGTTTCGGCAAAATGAAGCTTTACGATGTATTTGCCGTTGGGCACCGGATAGGAAAACGAAGTCATGCTGTAATGTTCAGTGCGATATAGACCCGGGTCTTTCGTATTGGCGATTTGCAGGTCGGTGGCGCGGTCCGTGGTGTCGCCGTCGGCAAAACCCTGATCGGCAAGCCACACATTGCCGTCGGAATCCGTGAACGAGGTCGTAAGGCCCGCTTTGATGCGGACCGGCATCGTCACGGGCGCAGGCACTGACGCGGTGGCAGGCGCAGCGGTTGCCGCCGGCGGGGTGGACGCCACCTTGGTGGAAGATTGTTCCGTGGAAAATTGTTCCGTTTTGCAGCCGGCAAACAAGCAGAGGGCCAGCACGGCAACAAAACAGCCGGGTAAACTGTGCATCAGACTTTTTGTATTTTGCATAAATTTCATTTGGGTTCTGTGACTTGCAATTTTGGTTCCGCCAAAAATGCTGACACGGCCCGCACAACGCAAACCAAAAATTCATGAATTTTCCCGCGATGCCCTGATGTGCCCCGGCGCGGATATTGAATTGTCATCGGCCGGCGCCGCCAGCGTGCCGAACAAAAATGCCAACAGACAGTGCGCGAACAGTCTCATCCCAGTTCATCAACTGCCCGGCGCTTTCAAATATCTGCTGGCGAACTTGATGAACGTCGGCCAGTTCGGGCGGTCGTCGTGCCCGCCGCTGTGTTGGCGGAAGGCGATATCGCCATCAATCAACGGGGTTTCCATCGGTGGGAACACGGTGGTGCCCATGTCGCGTTTGCCCAGAAGCGTGTACACCGGCCCGGCGGCGGCGGCCATGAACATGCCTTTGGCGTCCACCCATCCGTCGCCCTGGGTCGCGCCGCCGCTGATGAACACCGGACGCGGCGCGCACATGGCAATCAATTCATGGGCATCCACGGGCAAATCGCCCCAGTTCAATGGACCGGCATATTTGATGAAGTTGCCAGCCATCCAATGGTATTCGCCGCTTCCAGCGACGTTCTCCACGGTCTCGCCCCAATTCCGGCGGCTGAGTTTCGCGCCGCCTTCGCCCGAGGAACTGACATAGGCAATGGCGAAACGCGAATCATACGCCATCGTCACAATGGTCGCCTTGCCGTAGCGCGAGTGACCTTCAAGGCCAACCTGCTTGGCGTCCACCGCCTTGTCGGTCTCAAAATAATCGAGCGCGCGGCTGGCGCCCCACGCCCACGCACGCAACGCGCCCCAATCATCCGGCTTGCGGGGCTGGCCCTTGTTGCACAAGCCGATGATGCCTTCCGTCAGGCCCGCGCCGTTGTCAGCTTGAATGCTGCTGGGGGTGAGGACGGCGTAGCCCCAGCCCTTGGCGAGGACCTGTTGTTGCCAGGTCGGCCCGCCGCCGCCAATTCCACCACCGAAACCGCCACGAGGAAATCCGTTCGTCCGGCCAAACCCGTTCCGGGCAAAAGCATTGGTCCCGCCCGGAGCATTCGTGCCGCGAAATCTCGCAAAAAATTCCGGGCTGAAGTTGAAACCGAATTGCATCATTACTGGCACCGGCCCCTTCGCGTCGGCCGGGGTGCTCAACGTCAACTGGATGTTGACGCTGATTTGCGGGTCCAACGAATTGTCAACGTGGCCCACGAGTTGTTTGGTGATGACCGGCACCGTGCCGTTCGTCTCGCGGGTCGTGCTGGTCACTTCCCAATTTACTTTCGGTGTGTCTTTGGGGACCCGGCCATAGATTTCCCGGTCGAAATCCTCCACGATTTCCGGGCGGCGCTTGTTCCACCACATCTCCGGCGTCGTGACCCTCTGTCCGTTGTTCAGCACCAGCGGGTCTGGCAGGTTCGGAAACGGATTCGCCTTGGACTCGTCGTAATTGGCGTAATTGGGTGACTTGGGGTTCATGCCGTCCCTACCCTGCCGGATGGAAGTAATGTGTAACTGCCCCATCATTTGCCTGTGGTCCTGCTCCGTGGCGGCGCTGTTTCCTGCACCGAACCCGCCGCCAATCCGACTGGGTGGAGCGGCAGCGGTGTTTGAAGTCGTGTTTTGCGCGCGCGCGGGCGAAACCGCGATGACCAACAATCCGACAACAGCGGTAAAAAACCGGGGTGAAGCAAACGCATTCATGATTGGATTCAGAGTTATGATTCAACCGGCTCAACGCAAGCGGGAAAACGGTAATGGTGGTGTCCACTGGCGCTAACGCGCAGATTTTCTAAGGATTAGAATCTCATCCTCTCCGTAGCGTCGCAGTCTTGTTCCATTGCTCCCGTTAACGCGCCCATGGTGAACCGCAAAGTAGGAGCCACGGGTCATCAATTTTTTGTCCATGATACGGCTAGGGAAGCCCAGTACCGTCTCTCGCCGTCAATCAGAAGATAATTGTCTCCGTGTTGCGAAACGACTATTGGTACCATCACGCCAAACTGCCTGATTGAATCTTTAAGGTAAGAAAGTTTTTCATCCTCGGTCTGTATATCAATGCCCCGTGGATTATCAGGATTCGGCTGAATCTTTGAAATCTCAAGTTGGCAAAGCCTCATATTCGGTTGTCGGGTTCATAAGCGCGGCAGCTTTTGCAGCGAATTTTCAGATTTTTTACCTTCTTCGGGCTAGGAATGCAAGCCAGAGTTCTCGAAAGCGTCGCCAGCATTGCACACCCAGCGACGGAGTTTGTTCTCATTCTCAATGCGTCGGACGAGTCATTTGAAACCACGCTGCATAACTGGTTTGAAGCGCGTTAGGTGTCCAAGCCTGGGGCTGAACCGCAATCCGGTAATCAAGGTCCATCCGTTCGCCCGGGGCAAGGGTGCGGATTTTGGGGGCCAGAATGGCGGCGCAGGCAAAACGAAATTGTTCGGAGTTGATGATATACCACGGCGCATTCTCACCGGCATTCCCGGGAGCGCTGAAGATTGCGATGCCACCGATTTCCTTGGAACCTTCCGTAAAATTGCAGCCCACGGCGGCGGCGTTCGGACGGGCGCGGTCGCTTTCAAAATGGGTCACCAGCCCCGTGGTGCAGACCACCGACATCGTCATTGGCTGAGCCGCCATGCGGATGCCAAGGCCGGCGTAACCGCCGTTGACCTTGCCGTCCGGTTCGCCCAGCAGGGGCGTGCGGTCCAGAATGGCCCCTTCCTTTCCGGCGGTGAACCGTGCGCGCCAATCAATGGTGTAGCCGCCGTCGGACGTTGGCGCGGAAATCTCCAACTCGCGGCTTTCGGCCATGTCCAAGCGGTTCGTAGGATTGGTGTAGGTGACATCAAACCGAATCACAGCGCTGCCGTCAGGCTGCGTCTTGATTTTTGGCTTGGTCCAGCGGGTGGCGCCTTCCGCGTGACCCGTCGTGCGGTCCTCTTCCCAGTAGTTCACGTGGTTGATGTATTTCCAGGAAAACCAGAAACCGTAGTGCCACGGATGGTCCGCGGGTTTGAAATTGGTCAGGGCCGGGCCGCCGGCGACCGTCAGCGGATGAAAGAACGGTTTGCCCTTTTGGGGATCGAAACTGAATTGCCAGAGCACATTGGTGCCAACGCGCCAGGCAAGGGTGGTGTCCGTGCGTTGCCAGTCGGCACGCGCGGCAAGTTGGGGCATGCAGAAAACCAGCAGCGCCATGAAAGCAGCTTTACAGGAAACGCGGGGAAGTGGCATTCTCATGTGCATGACCCTGACAAAGAAGCCATCCATGGTCAAGCAACGGCTTTCCCCGGTAGCGGTGCAGTCTGGCTTTTCGGTGGGGCGAGGCTACCGACGAGCCGGCTCGCGAGAACGCTCGCCCCACCAAATTATTCTAGCACCGCCCGTTTCATAAACTCCTGAACCGCATCTCTTGCCATGAATAAATCCTCTTTCGACTCTCTCACTCGCCGTAATTTTTTGAAGACCACGGCTGTCGGCACTGCGGCACTGGCGTTGCCGCTCATCGTCCCATCACGCCTGCTCGGGGCGGACGCGCCCAGCAACCGGGTGCGCGTGGGCCAGATTGGATGTGGCCGGATTGCGACCGTGCATGACATGCCCGGCGTGCTCAAATCGGACCTCGCGGACATCGTGGCGGTGTGCGATTTGGATTCGAAACGGGTGGCCATCGGCAAGGAATTCGTCGAAAAATTTTATCGCGATAAAAAAATGACGCCGCCCGAAATTACTGAGTATGGCAATTACCGGGAATTGCTCGCGCGGAAAGACATTGACGCCATTGTTATCAGCCTGCCCGACCACTGGCATGCGCAAATCGCGTTGGCGGCGATTTATGCGGGCAAGGACGTTTACCTGCAAAAGCCGATGACGATGACCCATGCCGAGGGTGTGTTGCTGCGCGGCGCGGTGGCGAAATCGGACCGCATCCTCGAGGTCGGCAGCCAGCAGCGTTCCTGGGGGCCGAACGAGCAATTCCGCAAGGCGTGCGAATTCGTCCGCAGCGGGCG
>JBEKJN010000077.1:0-10828 GCA_050011235.1 Verrucomicrobiota bacterium
TTCACAACCGACGCGCGCGTGCTTCCAATACCAAAGGTTGTCGCCGTAGGCCATCTCGAATCCGGGAAATACCGAACCGCTTTTGTTGGCGCTGCCGGATGCGGAGAACGACGTGGCGGCGAGCATGGTCAAGGTATGCGCCACGGAATTGTATTGCGACGCATTGTTGTAGCCCCAATAGCCCGTGTAGCCTCCGGCGTTTCCGGTTTGGTCCACCCGCACATAGCCGTCGTCAAAAATACCATGGCTCGGATCATTGCCGGAAACGTTGAACGAACCGTTCATGCTGAAGTTGGCGCTGATATTCATACCCACCATCCCGCCGATGCGGAAATGTCGCGTCCAGTCATCCGTGTCGGAAGGAATTCGGGTAAAGCCGCTGGAATCCGGATTTCCGCCGAAAGTGTCCGGTTGGGCGGAAACGCTCAACGTCATCCCCGTAAAACAGCAGGCCAGACCCCACGCCGACAGCGCGTGGAAAAGCGAGTATCTCATAAGGCCATTTGGCAATGTCTGCATGAGCATCAGGGGTTTAGGAACACGCGATAAAAGCGCGAGCTGGTGTTCGCCGGCGCGCTCACCGTCGTGGGCGGGCCGTAATCAATCCATTGCACTTCATTTGCCGGAGCCACGATGGAGGGCGGCGCCATCATGGCGTTGGAGAACAAAACATTGTCGCTGTAAACCACCGTGTAAGTCCGGTTTGTAATGGCAGGCCATTCAATCAACATGTTGCCATTGGACAATCGGACAATACGCGTGACGTTGAGGTTCGTGCTCATCGCCGTCACAGGCGGCGGCGTCCAGTCGGGAACTGGCACGGCGAAGGTGTGCAATTGTCCGTTGGTGAACGGGAACGAACCGCGTGGTGCATATTGCAGCAGCATGGTCGCGCTCTGCCCCGCCGCAAGGCCGGCGCTGTAATACACGAACGGAGCGCCGTTGTTGGTGCCGACGGCATTGAACAGACGATTGGTCAAACCAGTCACCACGACCCGCGCGGCCGGAACGTCAATGGTGCCGATGTTTGTCAGTAAAATGGACTGTTCCTCCAGCCCGTTTTGAAAATTTACATTTTGCCCGGAGTTGGTGACGGCCAAAAGCAGGCCGGGCAGATAGCTGATGACGTTGATGTTGGTGCTGGCCGAATTGTTGGCGAGGTTGGTATCAAGCAGGCCCGCCGCGCCGATGGACGCCAAGAGCGTCAGGACGCCTGCATTGGTGGGCTGAATTGTAAACTGGAAATTTGCAGTGCCGCCGCTCAATACCGTGCCCAGATTGTAGATCAAATTGCTGCTTTGGGTTTGGTTCGTCGGGGAAATCAACACCACGCCGGGCGGCAAAGTATTGGTCAGAACGACATTCGGCACGGCATCCGGTCCGGAATTCGTCGCGGTCACGTTATAAGTCATCCAGTCGTTGGTAATGACGGCCTGGACCGGCCCGGCAATGGTCACTCCCAGATCAGCTTGTATCACTGCATTGGTGACTTGAATTACCACATTGGTGGAAGCGGTGTTGGTCACGCTAATGGAGGTGACCGTAACCGTATTGGTGATGAGGCCAATCGCCGTTGGTTGAACGGTCAGGGTCAGAAATGCAATCTCGTTGTTAAAGAACTGGCCGAGATCAAAGACCACGACACTTCCGTAGTTCGTGTAAGAACCCTGGCTGGGACTAGCGCTCACAAACTGGACTGAAGCGGGCAGCAGGTTGGTCACCTGCGCGTCCGCCAGCAAAACACCAGTCAGGTTGGTTACGTTGATGGTGTAAGTCAGAGAATTGCTCACGAGGATGGAATTCGCTGAATTGGTGACGGAAAGGCCAAAAAAACCCTGTGCGCCAGCCCGCGGGCAGACAGCCATCAGCCCGAACACAAACAGCGCCAGCATTTGGAGATGGAAAAAAGCTTTCATGCCAGGAACACGGAAACCCCGGGTTTCATGTCAGCAGCAAGACTGCAAAAAAGTCCCGCTGGACCGCAAGTTTTCAATGTCAATTCCATCCGGTTTGTCCGGTTCTTCGCGCCCTGGTTGACGCGTGTTCCCGCGCCGCGTCACGGACTCGGCGGCACGAGATTGTTGGTATCGGGCCCGGATGGCGGCGGGTTGAAAAAGCCGCTGTCCTGGCCTTGGGGTGCGAAAGAATTCGTCGTGGGAGTGTTGTAGAAGCCGCCGATTTGGCCCTGGGTCCTGGCCCGCCGCTGTTCGGCCCGGCGCTCGGCTTCAATGAATTTTTTTTCGGAGGCGGCATCTTCCGCCGCGGCGGCGGAAACCCCGGGCAGCCGTTGTTCTTCCTTGACGGCTTGCGCGGCGGCAATTTCGGGCGTCCGCAAAACCGTTGGCCGTATCAAAACGATGAGTTCCGTGCGGTCCTTGCTGTCCGAACGGCTGGTGAACAGGTTGCCCAACAGCGGGATGTCCATCAGAACCGGCACGCCGGAGCGGCTGGTGGATTTGTCTGCGCGGATGAACCCGCCAAGCATGATGGTATCGTGGTCTCTCACGGCGACTTCGGATGAAAGCGTGCGTTTGTCCGTGTTGGGCACATTGCCCACCCCGCTTATGGAGGTGTAGCCGTTGATGTCGTCTATTTCCTGATTGATATCCATCACCACCAGCCCGTCGGGATTGATGAAGGGCGTGACGTCCAGTTCGACGCCGACGGACAATTGTGAATACGAGGCACTGTTGCCGTAGGCGCTGCCGTAAGTGCTTCCGTTGACATAAGGCACGGTCTGGCCGACGAAGAATTGCGCGGGTTTCGCCTGCGAGGTCTGGATGCGCGGGCGCTGGATGATGCTCGCGTGGCTGTCAGAAGCCGCTGCTGTCAACGCTACGTCCCAGTTCGGGCCAATATTCCCGAAATAGCTCAGGCCGCCGGGAAGGCCGTTGCCAAAAACACTGCTAGCCGTATTGGAGCCAAGGCCGCCGTTGAGAAAATTATAGAAGGACTGCCCATTGTTCATACCGCCGCCGCCAATGATATTTTGAAGGATGTTCGATGAGTTGTTGCCTTGAAAGGTTTTTGGATTTTGCGCCACGGAGACGCCAAAATTTAACAGGTTGGGGCCAAGGGAATAGTCTATGATGACCGATTCAATGAGCACTTGTGAAAGCAGCACGTCCAACTTGCCGATAATGTTCTTGATCGTGGCCAGGTCCTGTCGCGTGGCAAAAACGAGCAACGAGTTGCTCCGCGAGTCGGCAATGATTTTGGTCTGGCCAAAAAGCTGGATTTGCTCCTGCTGGCCGCTGCCGCCGCCGCCGGTGCGGTTGATGATGGCCTGCAACCGCTGTTGAAAAGAGGTTCCCGTTGTTGGCGTGCCACCTGGATTTGCCTGCGCGCCAAACGTTCGCGGCTGGTTGGCGGTGCCGCCCGAATAGGCGCCGCCCGTTCCGGTTGTGCCCATCGTGCCGCCGGATCGCCCGCCGATGCCGCTGATGGGCGCGGCCGCAGTTGAACCGCCAACGCTTACGGTGGCGCCGCCGCTGCCGCCGAGGCTGCTCAGGGCGTTGGCGATGTCTTCCGCCAGGGCATACTTGATGGGAATGACTTCGGAGATGTATTCCGCCGGCACGCTCACGTCAATCTGGTCAATCATTTCCAGCATCCGTTTCACGTTTTCTGCGTAGTCGCGGAGGACGAGGATGCCGTTGCTGTCAATCGCCAGAATCGAGTTCTGCAATTTGGCGAACGGCTGGATGATCGGTATCATTTCGCTGGGTTTGACGTATTTCAATTGCACAATGTGCGTCACGTATGACCCCAACTCCGGCAAGTTGGTGGCGGACGAATAATCCAACGATGCACCTGCCGAGCTTGCCTGATCCGACGGCAGCGCCTTTACAAATTTGTCGCCAATGTTGACGAGTGAGATGCCGTTGAGTGCCAGCACCGCCTGCAACGCCTGAATTGCTTCGCTTCGGGTCAACAGCGACTGGGTGTGCAACACAATGGACGCCTGCGGCAGGCCCGCGCGCAAAATCGTGCGCCCGACCAAATCCGCGTAAAGGTCCAGCACTTGATTTACATCCACTCCCTGAAGATTGTAGTTGTAGGCGGGAACTTCGGTTCCCGCCGATGCTCTTTCGACCGGGGCGGGGGCCGCGATGTTGTTCGGGGCTGCGGTGGCGGGTGGCGTCGCGGGGGCCGTGGGAATTGTCGGCGCAGGCATACCGGGAAACGCCGGCAGCACCGGGAGGCCGTTGGTTCCCGTCCGGGACCGCGGCACGGGGCGCGGTCGCGGCGCAAAGTTGGTGGCCGGCGGCGTTTGCGCCCAAAGATCAAAACCGGTTAAAAATAAAATCAGGGCGAGTGTGGTCGTTTTCATTTTGCTTTGGCGGTTACGGATTTCGAATCGGCCGGGGCGGTCGGGTTCTTTTGATAGCTGGCGACGAGCTTAATGTTCGCGGTCAGATGCTGGTGCGCGGAGTCGGGCTGGAGTTCCAAATCGCGCACGCGAATCATCGAAGCGCCGGAGCCGAGTTTGTAAAGGAAGTCCACCAGCTGCTCGTCGGCGGCGGTAACGTTGATGTTTTGAATCTGCTCGACGAAAAACGCGTCATTCGTGCGTGTCAATTGCCGCGAGGTATTGACGATGGCAACGCCGCTGGCTGAGGATTGCGACTGGATGGCGCGCGTAAAATTGATGGCCTGGTCTCCCGGCGCGACGAACTCACCCTGGCTCTCAAAAGTTTTCACCTTCGCCTGATAATCGGGAATTTGCGCCACGGTCGCCTGGTAAAGCTTCAATTTTTTCTGCGCGTCGTCGAGCCGCCCCCGCAAAATGCTCCAGTCCGAAAAGTACGGCCAGACAAACCACCAGTTCAGCACGACAATCAAAGCCACAAACCCGCCGACGGCCAGCCGGCGTTCCAATGGGCGCAATTGTAAAAAATATTTTTTCATCAGGGCTCGGCCTCCGTGTGCTGCAATTCCAGGCCGAAAATCCACGTCACCGTGTTGCCCGCCGTGCGATAGGTCAGTTGATCGCTGCTGTTGGGATTCGGGTCGAACATCGGCTGGCCGTTCAGCTTTGCTTTTCGCACGCTGTCATAAAAACCACCCTTCCCGGTTATCAGGTCAATCTGGTCTGAATCGCAAGTCCCGTTTAGTGAAAGTTTGCTCCCGTCGGCAAAGCTGAACCGCTGTAACGAGATGCCTTCGGGCAATTGTTCGGCGATGACTTTCCAGCAGTCCAGCGCGGCGTATTTCAACTCCTGCCGCTCCTTGAGCACCCCGTAACGCGCCTTGAGCTGCATCGCATTTGTGTAATTGCTGCTGTTGTCCGCGACTGCCTGCTCAACCTGGTGCGTCTGCATGGCCAGAAAACCGGTCGCGCAAAAGTAAATCACGACGCCAATCGCATACAAAATCCCCGCCGCCCCGAGACCGCGCAGCCACAAACGGTCAACAAATTGCTGGTGATAACGCGCGGAAAACTCCGCCGGCAGAAGATTCGCGCGTTCACTGGCGGCGGCGGCCCGCCGCGCCGTGCGCCCGGCCAGGTCCGCCGGCGGCAGCGGCGGTGAAACCCGTACCGGTTCGTCCAGGACTTCGCGCAACGCATTTTCCCATTCAGCGGCGTTGACCGGATCCGCCACCAGATGCCAATTTGGCGGCGAGGTCAGCCAGCCTTCCAATTCGCCCGACCATGCCAGCAGCGCGAGTTGTTTTTTTAATTCCACCACACGGTCACCCTGCGGTGGCAGTGTGACAAAGCTCAAATTCCGCAACGTGCCGCCACACCACCACGCGACCAATGCCGCGTTCTGGCCTCCGAGCCACAGCGGGTAAATCCATGCGTCCGCCTCCGTTTCACTCTGGCGCGACGAGCCATCCATTTCCAGTTGATCCAGGAACGGCACTTCGAGCCGGTCGGCCAGAAAATCCTGGCCTTCCAGTTTGCCGAGAAACTCCTCGACCGCGTTGCGCGCGGCGATGACAACAATAATGGTCTGCAAATTGCCCGCCGTCGCTTCGCCGCCCGCCGATTGCGGCAGGACGTGCATCGTCCAGACAATTTGCGTCACCGGCACCGGCGACAGTTTTTCCAGTTGCAACTCCACCATGGCCAGCGTTTCGTCGAAGTTGCTTTTGGGCAGTTCGATGACGCGCAGAAAAACATTTTCCGGCGGCAGCCACGCGACGTTCAATTTCGGCTGCCATAACGAATTCCAGGATTTCGCCACGAACCGGGCCGGCAGCGATGGGCCGTGATGTTCGCGATTCAGCGCAAAGCCGCCCCCTTTGGCGTCGAACTGCCAGAGGCGGTTCGCGTCCGGCGCAATTTGCAGAACGTTGCAGGAATTCCAGCGGGCCATGATTCAATAGTGGATTGCGGATTGCCGGCGGCAGATCGCGCGCCGCGCGAGCTTCCCGGGTTTGATATTTGAAATTTGAAATTTCATTAGCGGGGGATGAATTGTGTGCGGTTAGCCGGCGAGGGTGTCCATGTGTTCCTCGATTTGCGTGACGCGCAGGACTTCTTCGATGGTCGTCTCGCCGATCTTGACCTTGTTCCATCCGTCGGTGCGAAGCGTGCGCATGCCGTTTTCAATGGCGCGCTGGGCGATGCTCGTCGCCGTCGAGCGGTTCATCACGAGCGGGCGGATGGCCTCGGTCACGATGAGCAATTCGTAAATGCCTTTGCGCCCCTGATAGCCGAGCTGCCGGCAATCTTCGCAACCGGCACCGTGCCAGAATTTCGCCGTGCCGATCTCGTTTTCGGGAAAGCCGATTTTTCGCAAATAGTCCCCTTCGACCTTCTGCTCGGTTTTGCAATGCGGACAAATCGTGCGCACGAGGCGTTGCGCCATGACGGCTTCGACCGACGACGCCACCAGAAACGGCTCGATGCCCATGTCAATCAACCGCGTGAACGCGCTCGACGCGTCGTTCGTGTGCAGCGTGCTGAACACCAGATGGCCGGTGAGCGAGGCGCGGATGGCGATCTCGGCGGTTTCCAGGTCGCGGATTTCACCGACCATGATCACGTTCGGGTCCTGGCGCAGAATGTGGCGCAGGCCCATCGCAAACGTCAGCCCGATTTCCGGCCGCACCGCAATCTGGTTGATGCCTTTGAGCTCGTATTCAACCGGTTCCTCGACGGTGATGATGCGTTTGTGGACTGAATTGATGGCGCTCAAAAACGCGTAGAGCGACGTGGACTTGCCGGAGCCGGTCGGGCCGGTGACGAGGAAAATGCCGTGCGGCTTGACGATGATCTCGCGGATCATCGCTTCGTCCTGCGGCGCGAAACCGAGTTTGTCGAGGCTCAGGAAAATTTTCCCGCGCGTGAGCAGGCGGAGCGACACGCTTTCGCCATACACCGTCGGCACGGTGGAAACGCGAATGTCCAGCTCCTCGCCTTTGATGCGGACGTTGATGCGGCCGTCCTGCGGCAGGCGCTTTTCGGAAATGTTCATCCCGCTCATCACCTTGATGCGTGAGATGAGCGCCGCCTGAAACCGCTTGAGTTGCGGCGGCATCGGCGTCTGATGCAAAATGCCATCAATGCGGTAGCGGATGCGCAGCTCGTCCTCCGCCGGTTCGAAATGAATGTCCGTTGCGCGGTCCTTGAATGCTTCCCAGATGATTTGATTGACGAACTTGATGACGCTCGCCTCCTGGTCGGCCTCGGTGATTTCCTTGTCGCTGGCGATTTCCAGCTCCATCGGCTCTTCCTCGCCCAGTTCATCCAGCGTTTCGGCGCCGACGCCGTAGTGTTTTTTGAGCGCCTTTTCGATTTCGGCTTTCGGTGCCAGCGCAAATTGCACCGGCATGCGCGCGTCGAACCGCACCGCGCTCGCCATCGCCGCGTCGAACGGGTCGCTGACAGCGACTTGCAACGTGTTGTCGTTCACCGCCGCGGGCAGGACGGAATATTGAAACGCGACCTTGGTGGAAATTTTGTTTCGCGCCTCCTGCGGAATCGTGTGCTTGTGCAAATCGAGAAACGGCCAGCCGAGCGTTGTGGCCAGCCGTTGCAGAAAAATGTCCTCCGCCACGCCGCGTTCGCGCGCCACGAACGACAGCAAGGGTTCCGTTGAGCCGTTGTCCGCCGCCGCGCGCCACGCCTTGCGCCAGTCGTCAAACTGCGCCGGCGTCGCTTCGGCGACCGACGCGACGAGGTTTTTTACCGAGCCAAAAGCCATTTGTTACCCTTGTTTTAACAGCTAAAACCGGGAAAAGTTTCGGAAACTCGCAGGATTTGCCACACGACGCACCGGTACGGTTTTGCCATGAATTCCCCGAATTTGCCCGCAAAAATGGATTTCAATTCGTCCTAATTCGTGTCATTTGTGTCTCCAATGAAGCAATTCGCCACCATCACTGTCATCGGGCGCGACAAAACCGGCGTCATCGCCCGCGTCACCAGTTTTCTTTTCGAACAAAAGGCCAACGTCGAGGCGCTGGAAGAACAGGTCACCCGCGGCCAGTTCAGCATGACGCTGCAAGCTTCATGGCACACGGGTAATTGCCATGTTACCGCGTTGCGCGCCGGTTTGGGCAAACTCGCGCAGCAACTCGGCATGGAAATCAAAATTCACTTCACCGAGCCGGACCGCCGCCAGCGCTTTGCCATCTTGGTCACGAAGGAAACACATTGCTTCGAAGCGCTGCTGGCCGCGAAATTGAAGGCCGACGCGGCGTTCGTCATCGGCAATCATACGGACTTCGCTCCGCTGGCGAAAAAATTCAATCTGCCGTTCGTTCACATACCGTGGAACGACCGCGCCAAGGCAGAGGTGCAGGCGCTGCGCTTGCTGGAAGAGCAACAGATTGATTTCGTTGTGCTCGCGCGGTTCATGAAAATCCTCTCGCCGAACTTTGTATGGCGCTACAAAAACAAGATCGTCAATATCCACCCGTCGTTGCTGCCGAGTTTTCCCGGCCCGCAGGCGTATCGGCAGGCGTACGAGCAGGGTGTGAAAATCGCCGGTGTGACGGCGCACTTCGTCTCGATGCGGCTGGACGAAGGGCCGATCATCGCGCAAGGTTCATTCCAAATACGACCCGGCATGGCGCTCAAGGACATCGTTGCGCGCGGCCAGCAACTCGAAGCCGACGTGCTCGTCAAAGCCGTGAAGCTTTATCTCAGCAAACGGCTGGACGTTTATTGGGGTGTGGTCAAAGAAGTTTAACCATGGGCGCTTTTGAGCCACTGCTCTACGTTTCACCGCGCTCGGGCGCGAGTTTATGGCAGGAATATCGGATTTACGGGGACAGGGTTGAGCTTCAAGCGTGGATTCTCTTTCATACCATCATCATTCCCGTGAACGAGCTTGTGGAAGTCGAGGTCCGACCTCCCGTGGTCTTCGTGGACCTTTTCCGGCGCAGGGGATTTGGGAACGCCCTTGCGCTCAAGATTGATCTGGCGGACATCCGCCGTCATGTCGCGGTCAGGAGAAAGTCAGGCTTCCTCAAGTGCATCCGGTTTACGCCCGGCAATCCGGAGGATTTCGTACGCGTCTGCAAATCCATCATGTTGGCTGCGCGCGACGGCAGAATCATTTGATTCCGGAATTTCCCATTTCATTTTTTCGCCGGAGATTTTTCTGAAAAACTTTTTCACTTGGTTGAACTGATTTCACATCACGGTGTCAGAACAAAACAGGGGAAAGTAAGTTTGTATGAATGCCATCGCCATCCGAGACGAAAGTCTTTTTGAAATGACGCTGAAAGCCACCGTCATTTACGATAACTTCGATTTTGCGACGCGGGCCGCGGCGTTGCTGGAGCGTGTCGCCATCCGCGTGCATGAAGCCATGAAGTGGGACGTCAAGCCATGGCGGCTCGACGTGCTGAAACAATCATCGCTGGCCGAGGCCGCTTGGGCCGAAGCCGCCGATGCAGATTTGATTGTGTTCGCCTTGAGCAAGACACCTTCGCCGCCGCCGGAATTGACGGTGTGGCTGGAGCATTGGGAGGCACACCGGCAAATCCTGGACCCCGCTGTCATGGTGTTGTCCCCGGGTGAACACGCCGACGTGACGCCGCTCTGGCACGAACTCAAACAATTCGCCGGGCGACACGGGCTGGCTTTTTTAAGCAGCCATGACGTGCGGGAAAATGGAGATTCAATGCAGTTCGTTCACTGGTTGTGGCAGCGAAGGCAACCGGCTGCGCCGGCGTTTGGATTGCTTGCTGATTCGCCGCGCCCGCCGCGGCATTGGGGCATAAACGAATAATGGTTTGTCGTTGCGTTGTCGCCATTGCAGGCTTAGCTTCCAAACGGCCTGAAAATGGTGTTGCGGAAGTGAAAGATTTAAGTGGCGATTGTTTCCGTCGCACCGGCATGGAGCGGGCAAGAGATCCGCAGGACGGTTGCACCCGCTCCGTGCCACCGTTCTGGCTGGAGCAGGTTGGCGGTTCGAAGGGAGTTTTTAAAGCGTAACCATGGAGCACCAAAGCGCCGTGGCATTGGGCGCTGGAAAAGGAAAAATTATGGCAAAGAAAACCGACTCAAAAATTGGCAGCAACACCCGGAAACAAACCTTCGCGTTCAGCGCGCCTGACGCATTGAGTGTGCAGTTGGTGGGCGACTTCACGCAGTGGCAGAAACGTCCCATCAACCTGCATAAAGGCATGGACGGTGTGTGGCGGACGACGGTGGAATTGGAGCCGGGCACGCACCACTACCGGTTCCTCGTGGATGGCCAATGGCGCGATGATCCCGAATGCATTCTCCGTGCGCCAAATCCCTACGGCAGTGAAAACATGATGCGGCAGGTTGCGTGAGGACGTCCGGGTTTTAATTGCGACGGCGGCGGAACACAATTCTGTTTCCAAGCGTGCGGTTCGTATCTCGACTCGTCACGCG
>JBEKJN010000078.1:0-10598 GCA_050011235.1 Verrucomicrobiota bacterium
ACCCATCTTTGCAGTCGGAGCGTGTATTCACCGCCCGGCTCCTTTTCGCCGGACAGCCATTCCGTGATTCGGGCAGGTGCAACACCGAGAGCGCGGGCCAATTCGGCTTTCGCCCCTGGCCTTGACGCTTTATGCTTCACCTGTTCAATCAATTTTTGAATCTCGGACTTCACGCCCTTTGTTTTACTCTTTGGAGGAACAAAGGTCAAGTATTCATTTCCCATTCCCGCATCACAACTTGGAACATGCCCTCTCAGGGCAATCTGCTGAAAATAATCCGCCTGATCTTCCAGAAAGAGAAATCCGAATCGACCCCAGAAGTCCCAAAAGGTTTCTGCGCGATGCTCCGCCGTCAAGGCATCAAACCATTTTGTTTGAGTTTCGCTCAATGATGGAAACACACATTCGGTATGGCCGCTGTGAAGCCAGCGCGGATGCATGTCCAAACGCTGGCATAGCTTCCATGCTGCCTCCGCTTTCAGCGGCACACGTCCAGCCTCGACATTGGCGAGTTGGGAGAGAGTCAACCCAACGTCGGCAGCCAGATGCCCTTGTGAGAGTCCCTTACATTTTCGGATGTAAATTAAACGGAAGCCGATTCGTCTATGTTCATCCGAAAGCGGCTTGAACCGCGATGTTGTTTGACGCCAACCCACGCCCATATAATAGGCCAAAATATTTTTTCTAAAAGGCTTGACGTGTAACAAGTATAGGTTACATTGTCCCCCAGTTGAGTTCAACAACGACGACCACGGCGAGCCAGCGCGGCCCCGAAATTCGGGGGATTGTGCAAGCCGCTCGCGATTTGGGTTGCAGTCGGCAGCATCTCTGGGCGGTTATTCGCGGGAGGAGATATTCCAAAGAATTGATGGTCCGTTGGCGGGCGTGGAGGAGGGCAAATGGCTAGGCGGCGTAAACGCGTTATGGAGCGGAATGCCTTTGACGATGCTATGCTGCGCCAGGCGCTTCGCAATGCGTCCACAAGTCCACCGGGCGCGAACCATGTAAGCAAACAGTTTGAAGTTTTGCCGGTGAACCAGCCGCCGCAACCCGTTGGGAAAACGACATGAACTCTGCCCAAAACGCCATCGCCGGCTACAATCGGCTGAATGAGATTTTCAACCGGGAATCAGCGGACGGGGTAACCGCGCTGTCGGCGACCCCGCTCCAGGCTGGGCCGCGCAAGGTCCTGACCAACTCAGACATCATCATGATTTTACTGGGCGAGGATGACGGCGTGACGACTTTGTCGAGCGGGTTACCCTTTACGGGTTTTAAAGTTTCCAAGAAAATCCTGCAACTCGAATAAACCATCAACCAAACTCAAACATGATCTACGGCCAACCAGACTTTTCATTACATTTGGAGGGATTTTTCCCTGCCGCGGGCGAGAATGTGACGCTCTCGTGCATAGACCCCGGCGTGGATTCCCCCGGCTTCAGCAATAAGTGGCGGCAGTCTTGGTTACGCGTCTCGTGGACAGCTTTGCCGAACCATGTTGACCCTTCAAAAATCATCACCGTGGCGCTAGTGGACAGCGGCGATGACGGCGTGACGTTTGCCAGCGGCGCGGCGGCCACGACCGCCGATGGCAGACCTTACTTTTTACCGACCATCGAAGTTTTAATTCCAGGAGTGGCCAACGGTGCGCCGGCCGGGTTCAGCGATTTTCCTTGGCCGCCCGGGCTTCGCGGGCCGGTTGGGATTCTGGTAACAGTTCCCGTCGGAACTGGTGACCTCACCAGTATCGCTTGTCTGCTCAGCGCAACCGTTTTTTTCGGATAAAAAAACTGAATCCACAAACTACAAAAAATTATGTTCAACGCCCCATCGCTAGACGACATGGTCCAAAGCGGGAAAAACTTTATCGAGGAAAAATTCCTGGCGTCACGGAAAACCGAGTTCGAGAAATTTGCCGCAAAGGAGGAGGCTGGTCATCAAGTCACCGCAAAGCTTAAATGGTTCAAGGAAAAGCTGGCCACGACAGAGGCTTTTGACGATTCTCTGGTGCAGGAGATTACTCTCTACAAGAATGCCGACTTCGCCCGCTCCATTTTTCAGGGGGCAAAGAATCATATGGCCGGGGCGCACGGCATTCCCATGATCGCGGCGAATTTCACTCACGCGTTCCTGATCAAAGTTGTGGGGGACGAAATCTTGGCGTTCAGCAAGAAGGAAGTTTCTGCCGCGAAGGCCGAGCTTGAAACTTTCAAGGCCGAGAACTCGAAGATTTTGCGCGAACTTGGATTGATTTAATTGATGCCTCGCGGCTGAAAAATTCAACTCGATTTTGTGCCACGCAAACGATCAACTTTAAAACGATTTTCGGTCGGAGCACCTTTGGTTCTGCGTGGCACCAGGACCGGATCAATGCACTCGACTGACACCCACGGTCGCCCCGTTAATTCGGGGCGACCGACTTTTTTAAATGTTGGCGATCTGCCCGCGAAGGTCACGCCGGTCAATCGCGGCAGCCGGGCGATGCGGCGGCGATCCATCCGGTTCACGATGCCAACGTCCTGGCAATTTTTGCTGTTGGAGGTGCCGGCAGTCCGCCGTGCGTTTCTCTTTGAGCGTCGCTTGTTGATTGTTAATGCCGCCCGCGCACTGGTGGAAAGCCACGTTTTGTCGTTGAACGCGGCAGCCCGGCTGTTCGGGATTGCGCCCAGCATCTTGTGCGTTTTGATTCAACGTCATAGGGCCGGCGGCGATGAATCGTTGTTGCCGCGAGTTGGAGCGCATGGACCGAGCAGCGCGTGCCATTTGTCACTCATGATGAGGGTTCGATGAAAATTTTTAATTCCAGCACGGCGCGCGGAAGCGACTGCGACCTGTTGTCGCACGGTTTACCCTGGTTTTCATCTGCCCTGCGAGTTCCGGGCAGTCTTTACCGGGGTTGGTCCCGGACAAGTTACAACTGCGCGCTGTTGCTGACTTTGAAATGAACGCTGCACTGCCAAAAAGAACGAAAACGATCCCAGCGGCTACGCCGCGACAACCTACGTTCCTTGTGCCGGTCATCAAGCTGCGTCAGCCCGATGGCAGTCTGTTGGTCAAGGCCGGCCGGCCGGAAATCGTGAATGATGAGGTTGGTGTGTCAGAGTTCCACAAAGAAACCGGCATAAGCAAGCGGCACATCGCAACTCTATGCGAGCAGGGGTTGATTCAGCATCGCCGGCTCACTCCCAAAAAAGACAGCAAGATTTTGATTCCGCGCTCCGAAATTTCGCGCTTCCGAAACCTGGACGATGAAGCCAGCGAGCAATCGCCTAAAATGCCCACGGCGGCGCTTTCAGCTACCTTGCCATGTCTGGCAGGGCGAAAATCGCTCCTACCCCATCGCGGTGTGCGGCGGCTCGAATCTGGTGCGCGGTCGAACCCTCAAAAATCAACCCGAAAATCGTGATATGAACGAAGCCCTCCACCTCGAAAGCCATTTGCCAGCGTCCGGAGACGCACGTTTTGTCGGCGTCATAGACCTGGACGCGGAACAACCCGCCGACAGCAGCGGTCGGCGAAAGGGACATCTGCGCCTGAAAATACCGGCGCTCCCAAACCACACAAATCCCGAAGGGAGCATCTCCTTTATCTTGATGGAGAGCGTCAATAGAGGCAGAGAGATGAAACCGACTGTTCCGAAGATTGAACTCGAAATCAAAGGTGTGGCCAACACCGGTTCCCCCGCGCCGAGCAATGCCCAAAACGGTGAGCCTTGGGTTGAAATGCCAACGCCGCTGGGATTGGGTGGGATAATTGGACTGCTCCTGGTGGTTCGCCCTGGAGTCGGCGATTGCACGCACGCTCTGGTGGAGGCCGACTGGGTAAACGACTAAATTATAACAAGGTTTATGAGTCTTCTGATTTGGAAAGGTCCGACGAATGCCCTGGTGGAAACGTCGGAGTCCGGCACGCTCGCCGCCAGCGATCGCATCCGCTGGACGCAGGTGTTCAAAGGAATTTACTGGATTTGCCGCGTGAATCAGCCGGCGCGCGGCGCATTTGGTTCCGGGGTGACCGCTGGATGGGTTTGCAATCAGTCCTCCGTCACGATGGAGCGGGGCCAGATCGGAAAGCTCACCATTGAGTGGGAAGCGGGCGGCGCCTATGCGAAGGCCACGCTGCCGGTCGGCGATTTCTCGATGGAACCACAGGAGCTGTATCCGCGCATTGAGCGCAACGCGTTCTTCGTCAACCTGACTCCGGATAACATCAAACTCGCCTGCAACGCTGTGTATCTTTCCATCCAAGATGATGCGTTGGGTATCAACAACAACAGCTTCAAAACGAAGCTGGATGCTCTTACAGGGATACAGTTGACCCTCGGCGAAGCGCTTTATACAAAGAAGATGCGCGGTGAGGAAACGTTCTACATCACTGGATGGCGCTATTCCTACGAGGAGTTTAGTTACATGCCGATCATACCCTCAAGCGGTGGCTTTACGGGCACGCCCGGCGGTCCGATGAGTGGATACCTGCCGTCCAATGTCGTCTGGCTGCGCCTGGCGGATCATCCGCAGCCAGCCGGCGTGAATGGTTCGATGTATAAAAACACCATCAATTGGCTTGGTGGCCCCTTGAACGATGGCGTCGGATTTTGGGACCCCGACCTGTACCCGCCTGGATGAACTTGATTTATGAACTCCACAGTGCCACAACAATTATTCGATGACCTTGAATTGAGGATCGGCATCATCGCCAACTTGCAAAATCCTTCCGCGCCAGAGCGCGAGAATATTTGGAGCGTAATGGTTGACACCTATCGGCGCGCAATCCTGGCCGGCCACAAGGCCAGCCAGGTGAAAAAGGATTTGGCCGCGTGGATTTGGCCGAGCGTGCCGGCACTCGGCAAATCGGAAGGTGCAATATTTCGCCAACTTTACAGAAAGATTGAGCGTGTTTCCGAAGTCGGCAATCTGGCCGACAAACGACATGAGGCTGCAAAGAAGAAACGCGCGCCGCTGCTGTCCAAAGAAGATCGCGCTGCGTTGATACAGCAAGCAGTTTTCGAGTGCGGCTTCTTCGTGGATTTTGCCTGGCAGAATTGCTTAAACAAAAAGCTTTTGAGCGATGGTTTGTTGAAATGTTATCCCGCGTCACGGAGTCACCGCCCGCGCTGTCCGCGCGCCATTCGCCGGCAAGTTGCCAAGGAAATTACGGCGCTGAAGCAACATCACGTTCGCCCGCATTTTAATTCAAACAACGTCGCGCCGATGACCCGTGATTGGAGCAACGTCTATGCGCAGGACATTTACGAATGCGACGACAAGACGCTGGACGTTCTATGTAGAGTCACAGTTGAGGATAATGGCGTGCAAGTTGACAAAGAAATCCGCTGTCAATTCCTGCCGATGATTGACGTTAAATCAGGCTATGTCCTGGACTTCGTTTTGATCGGTGAGTCGAATTACAACAGCATTTCTGTCCGCACGCTGATAAACAGAGTGTGCAAAAAATACGGCCTGCCAAATTCGTTCAGCTTTGAGCGCGGCCTTTGGAAAAATGGAAAATTGCTCGGCAACAACGCGACGGGAAAACCGTTTGCCGAAGTTGAAAACTTTGCGCGACGCATTGGCGTGATGATCCATCACGCGTTGCCAGGCCGCGCCCGTACCAAGATCGTTGAAACGGTTATCCGGCTGCTGGATCGGAAAATGTATGGCTGGCCCGGTTACATCGGCAAAGATGAGATGCACCAGAAATTCGAGCGGGCACGTGAAAATGGTCTTTGGACGTTTGATGAATTATTCACGCATTTGGTTGAAGCGGTCGCGGACTACAACAACACGCCAAGCAACAGCATTGTCAAGGACGGCTATCTCACGCCGAATGAAGTCTGGAAAGAATGCCGGCGGAAAGATGAGCGCGGCCAGATCGTCCCGGCGGTGAAAATTCCGGCTCAATTTGAATATCTGCTGGCAGAGCATTGCGCCGAAGTGACAGTTCGGGATTACGGCGTGAAAACCAGCATCGGGCGCGAGCAGTTTCAATTTCACAGTGCGGAATTGGTTGATTTCATGTCTGGTTTGCAAGGTCAAAAAGTGAAGCTCTGGTTTGATCCCGGCAATACTGATAGCGCCGTCGTGACGGATTTGAAGGAAGAAAGATTTTTCCCTGTCACGCGCGTTCCCAATTCACCAGCCCATGCCGTAACGCCGGCAGATTTTCAAATGTTCGCTGCGGCCAGCGCGCCGTATCGGACATACATGCGACAGGTGCGGCAGCATTATTCGGATTTGAAGGCGACTTATATTCCGCCCTTCCGCGCAACCGTCGTGGATGTCGTGTCTCAGGTGAAAGCCCAGGCGCGGAGCGAAGCCAAGACAAAGGGCAATCAACAATTCATCGCACGGCAGACAAGGCCGGTCGAATCCAGCGAAGACCGGGCGGCCAGGAGCGCGGCCAAGCGCGCCGCGATTGAGGTTTTCGAGCGAGAAAATAAATACCTCTTTGTATGAGCAGCACGCGCCACGCAAAACCCGGCACACCGCCCCGACAGGAGCGGTTTGCATCATCCTATCAAACGGGCCTCCTGGCGAACCTTGTCGCCAAACGTTGCGCTCAAATTGAAGATGCCGACGAATGCGCGCCGATCTGGTTTCTACAATGGCTGTCCTGGCAGCGCGGCGGACTCGCCGCACATGTCACTGAAATGTTTCCAGCGCGATATTTTGAAAGTAATCCGGCTGAGGATGCGGAAAAGGAACTTTTTGAGACTTGCCTGCACCCAGACGGAGACTGTCCTCTACGTTATGATTTTGCATGGGAGGGAGCAGCAGCCTACCGCGCTCGGTGGATCAAAAACCATTCCTGCGGCGTTGAAACCACCGTTGGCCGGCGCGTGACAGAGGCTTTCGACTACGCGCGCGAAACGCGCAGCATGGTGTTGGTGGACGGCGTGGCACGCATCGGCAAAACCTTTTCCGCGCGCGCTTATTGCGAGCGCAGCGCGGGCCTGGCGCGTTATGTCCAAGTGCCATTTTCAAACGATGACACAACCTTTTTCCGCGCCATCGCCCGCGCGTTGGGCGTCAGTTCATCGCTGCAATTGAAGGCCCTGGAACTGCGCGCCCGCGTTGAGGAAGTTTTGCAGTCTGGTGATCTGTTGCTTGTCCTGGACGAATCAGCGTGGCTTTGGCCGCAAACTGGCCGGCAATACTCGTTGCCGTCGCGTGTAAATTGGCTGCTCACGGCGCTGGTGAATTTCGGCTGCCCGGTGGCGCTGATTACAACGCCTCAATTTCACGCCTCACAAAAGCGCGTTGAAACTCAAACCGGCTGGACAAGCGAGCAATTCATGGGGCGGATCGGACACATTGAACGATTGCCGCAAGTTTTGCCGATCCGTGATTTGCTCGCTGTCGCCAGCGCGATATTCCCCGAAGGCGACGAAAAGACCTGGCAGGCGATGGCCGGTTATGCCGACATGAACCCGCAAACCAAACTGGCCGGCATGGACGCCCTGGCGAAGCGCGCACGATGGCTGGCGAGCCAGGATCGCCGCGCAGTGGCCACGCCGGACGATTTACGCCGTGCAATGCGTGAAAGCTGTGTGCCCGTCGCTATACGCGAGTCGCGGACAGTCCGCCGATCACGCGCGGCCATGTCGCCAACGCGCCGCGATACTGGCGCGGTAGTGTCGCAGATCGGGGACCGGAGAATTTTCACTGAGCAAGACGAACCGTTGAACTTGGTGAGACGGTAGAAAATTAGTTGGCTTTATGGCGTCGCCATTTGAGCAAAGTGGCGCGCGATTTTTGTTGTCTGGCTTGTAATGGCTGGCGCTACCGTTTTGACAAATAGCCTTGATTTTTTTGACAAGTGAGTGGTGCCGTTACAACCATAAAAGCTGGTACGCGAGGCGGGGGTCGAACCCACAACCTTCGGCTCCGGAGGCCGACGCTCTATCCAATTGAGCTACTCGCGCGTGACAAACCCCAAAGTACCGGCGCACGCGCCTTTGCTCAAATGGAATTTGCATAAGAATTCGCGCGGAGAAAACGAAGGTGAAAACTTCCCTTCGTAACCTTCACGTCCTTCGCGGGGCACTTCCGAAAAACAAAAGGGGACGGCGCATGGCCGTCCCAGTGTCAGTTTATATCACCCCACAGATTATTGCTGCGGCGGATTCGCAGGCGGAGGAGGGGGTGCATTCGTGCCCCCGGCGTTTGGGCCACCCGGCGGCGGACCCATTCGGCGTCCGCGCATGCCCGGTTGAGGCATTTTCTGCCATTTGTCAAATTGCTCCGGCGTGAGCAGGGCCTTCATTTGCACCGCCGTGTCGTCATCAATGGCTTTCACTTTGGCTCCGCGGTCTTCCGGGGACAGGCTGGCAAAGTTGGGGTCCTGTCGCAGATCGCGTATTTTCTGCATCCGGGATTCCATGATGGACCTGAATTGGGGCTTCTGCTCGTCGGTCAATCCAAGTTGCTTGGCCATTTGGTCGAAGTTCGGCCGGCCTCTCATACCCGGCCCGCCGGGTGGCCCGCCGGGTGGCGGGCCGCCTGCCGGTGGAGCGGATGGCGGAGTGTTGGTGGCATCCTGTGCGTGGAGCGCAAGGTTCCACGCCAGCAGGTTGCCGGCGACAAGCGCGGTGATGATCAATGATTTCGTGACTTTCATAAACTTTGCTTCGGTCGTTGTTTTCAGACTCCACCGCACCAAAATGGAACGGTGGGATATCTAGTCAGACGCGCAGCATAGTGAAAGGTTACAACCGACGCAATACTTTTGCCGCAACTTTGACCGTTCGGTCAATATCCGCCAACGTGTGCGCGGTGGAAATAAAACCGGCCTCGAACTGCGACGGCGCAAGGTAAATGCCTTCATTCAACATTCCGTGGAAATACTTTTTGAATCGGTCGCGGTCACTTTTCATCGCATCGGCCAAGCTCCAGACCGTTCTGCTCGTGAAATACACGCAAAACATTGAGCCGCAACGATTAAACGTAACGGGCACGCCGGCAGACGTTGCGGCATCTTTCATTCCAGCTTCAAGTTGCGCGCCGAGTTGTTCGAGCCGCAAGTAGGCGTTTGCTTCGGAGGGGCGAATTACACGAGTCCCTGACTTTATATCGGATTTCTTTTTAGGGGCTCGCGAAGTTCGCCTCTCCGACAGCAATTCAAGCGCCGCGATGCCTGCCGCCATCGCAACCGGATTGCCGCTCAACGTTCCGGCCTGATACACCGGCCCGACCGGCGCGAGGTAGTCCATGATTTCTGCGCGTCCGCCGAAGGCGCCCACCGGCAGGCCGCCGCCGATGATTTTGCCGAACGTGGACAAATCGGGCGTGATGCCAAATCGTTCCTGTGCCCCACCCCGTGCCACACGAAAACCGGTCATCACTTCGTCGAAAATCAGCAACGCGCCGTTGGTCTTGGTGATTTCGCGGAGAAATTCCAGATAGCCCGGCTTTGGCAAATAAACTCCGGCGTTGCCCGGAACCGGTTCGAGAATGATGCCGGCAATTTGATTTTTGTTCGCGGTGAACGCAGCCCTGACGGCGTCTGCATCGTTGAACGGCAGGACGATGGTGTGTTGTGTGAATGCAGCGGGCACACCGGCGCTGTCAGGATTGCCGAACGTGAGCGCGCCAGAACCGGCCTTCACGAGCAGCGAATCCACATGACCGTGATAACAACCGTCGAATTTGATGATTTTGTCGCGCCGGGTGAACCCACGCGCAAGGCGGATGGCGCTCATGCACGCTTCCGTTCCCGAATTGCACATGCGAACCTTCCGCACGCCCGGCACGAGCGAACAAATCAACTTCGCCATCGTGATTTCGTAAGGATTCGGGATGCCGAAGCTCGTGCCTTTTTCGGCGGCGGCTTTGACGGCGGAAATGATTTTCGGATGGGCATGGCCGAGAATCGCCGGGCCCCAGGTACAGACGTAGTCAATGTATTTGTTGCCGTCCACGTCCCAAACGCATGCGCCTTTGGCCTTGTTGACGAAGAATGGCTGGCCGCCGACGGCGCGGAACGCGCGCACGGGAGAATTGACGCCACCGGGGATGTATTTCAATGCCTCGGCGAAAAGTTTTCCAGATTGACTTCGTGTCATCGTGCGCAGTTTAATCCACGAACTGCCAAAGCAGCGAGCAATTTCCCGAATTGCGCTGTAAAGATAAACGCCGACAATCTTGAGCCATGAAAATGAAATTCCACACCCGCCGTGAATTCATCAAAACCACCGCCCTGGCCGCCGCGAGCGTATCGTTTGCCGGCCCTTTGGCTTCGCGCGCCCGCGCCGCCGACCCGGACCGGAAAATCGGGTTCGCCCTCGCCGGTCTTGGCCGCTTGAGCACTTATCAAATTGCGCCCGCGCTGCAAAAGACGAAGTATTGCCGCCTTACCGGCATCGTCACCGGACATCCCGCCAAAGCTGAACAATGGAAATCGCAATACCACATTCCCGACAAAAACATTTACAACTACGATAACATGGAAACAATGGCGGACAATCCGGACATTGACATCGTTTATGTAGTCACGCCCAACGCGCTTCACGCCGAACACAGCATCAAGGCGGCAAAGGCGGGCAAGCATGTTCTCTGTGAAAAGCCCATGGAGGTGTCGGTCGAAAAATGCCAGCAAAT
>JBEKJN010000079.1:0-10582 GCA_050011235.1 Verrucomicrobiota bacterium
AATTGCAGCGCGCGATACGTCGCGCCGTCGAAACCGATTTCGCCGATGCAATGAAGGATCACGTCCTTGGCCATCACGCCCGGCTGTAGTTTGCCTTCGAGCCGGAAGTGCATCGTCTCGGGGACCTTGATGAGCAACTTGCCCGTGCCCATGACGAAGCCCGCGTCGGTGTTGCCGATGCCGGTGGCGAACAGGTTGAACGCGCCCGCCAGACAGGTGTGCGAGTCCGTGCCGAACAAGATTTCGCCCGGTCGCGTGTGACCTTTTGCCGGGAGCGCCGTGTGGCAAACGCCGGCATAATGCGAACCGTATTGCCGGTTCAACATTCCCTTTTTCGGGTCGAAAACCCAGTGGCCATTTGGGTCGTCAATCACGTCGTAGAAATACGGGATGCCCTGTTCGCGGACGAAATCGCGGAGGATGTCCACGTTGCGGTTCGAGAGCGAGTCGGCGGTGAAGATGTAATGGTCGGGGATGATGACGATTTTGTTTTTGTCCCAGACCTTGGCGGTCTTGCCGAACTCGCGTTTGAACACGCCGATGGTGCCCGGCCCGCAAACATCGTGGGTCATGAGCACATCGGCATTCACCCAGATGTTGTCGCCGGCCTGTACGCGCGGTTTGCCGGCGGCCCGGGCGAGAATTTTTTCCGTCAAAGTCATAGGCTGCTAAAATAGCCGATGTGACCCCGGGCTTCAACTGAACAATGCCGCGGTGATTGTGTCGGTGGGAAAAAGCGGCGGAGGGCCGCCGCAGTCCAGGACGCTGACGCGCCAATCGGAAGTTCGCCGTCTTCGGAAATCGCCTGCACCAGCGGATATCGCGAAGCGTCTTGGAGTGCGCCAGCCCCCTGGCGCTTTTGGAGAATCACGAGTCAACAAAATCTCAAACCACGTCGGGACGAAATATGCCGCTCTTACGGAGCTTGGAATATTATGGCAATGTTTTTCTACAAAGATGTCGCGCCTACGGCGCTAGCTTGGTCGTCAAACCGAAAGCCGCCTGATAATGCTTGATGGAAATTTGGGAAAGTGGTTTGGTGGCTCTCATGAACGCAGAAAAGAAAAGCGCCACAGAAATGGCCAAATTAATTAAGACGCTGACACTAACCATCAACGTGTTGGATTCAGATGTAAAATTCGCGGCAGATCATTGGCGAAAGGAACCATCTAATCAATTTTGGCGGCGAACATTGATTCGTTGCTTGTCTGCATTGGCGGAAGGAACGCTGGGACTGTTAAAAAATATCACGCCTGATTCCGCCAAATTTTTCGATGTTAATTTGACCGAGAAAGACATTGAAATTGCATCTGAACGTCGTTTACACATTAAAGATGGTATTACAAGGACGAGCCCAAAATTTTTACCTTTTCCTGAAAATGTGAAGGAAACACTCAAGATATTCGTGAAAGCTCACGCAACAGAAGTCGAAATCAATTATGAGGATCAAGGGTTCAGAGATTTATGCAGCACTTTCGAATTACGGAATAAGCTCATGCACCCAAAAGGACCATTCGATGTCGAAGTGAATGATAAAGCGGTAGATGCTGCAGAGCGAGGGATGAAATGGCTTGATGTTACCCTTCGGAGCGTTTTGGCAGAATGTGGGAAGAAACTACCGTTTCATAGAAAGACTCCTTAAAGCTTATTTCGGCTTTACTCAAAACTCGCCTGCGTGACTCCGTCCGAAACCTTTTTGAACCTGCTCCGCGGCCCGGCGCCCGTCCTCGCGCTCGCGCCGATGCAGGACGTGACCACGCTGGAATTCTGGCGCGTGTTGGCACGCTACGGTGGTCCGGATGCCTACTGGACGGAATACTTCCGGGTCCACGGTTCATCACGGCCGGAAAAATGGATTCTCGATTCCATCACGAAAAATCCGACCGGCAGGCCCGTCGTCGCACAGCTCATCGGCAACGACATTCCCGCGCTCATTCGCACGGCAAAGGAGTTGCAGCGTCATCCCATCGCCGCGATTGAATTGAATCTTGGTTGTCCCGCGCCGGTCGTTTATCGCAAATGCGCCGGGGGCGGCCTGTTGCGCGAGCCGCGGAAGATTGACGCCATCCTCGGCGCGTTGCGCGACGCGGTCACAGTTCCGTTCACGGTGAAGACGCGCATCGGTTTCGAGACGCCCGCCGAATTCGATGCGTTGCTGCCGCTGTTCGCGAAACATCCGATTGACCTGCTCACCGTCCACGCCCGCACGGTGGCGCAGATGTACCGGCCTGGCGTGCGTTACGACCTCGTCGCACGGGCGGTGCGCGAGTTGCACTGTCCGGTGCTGGCCAACGGCAATGTCCACAGTGCGGCGCAGGCGCGGGCGGTGCTGGCGGAGACCGGCGCGCGCGGCCTGATGATTGGTCGCGGTGCCATCCGCAATCCGTGGTTGTTCGACCAAATCCGCACGGAGCTGCGCGATGAAAAAATAAAACTGCCGTCGGGCCGTGACGTGCTGGCCTACGTGCGCGAACTTTGGGAAAACGAAATCACGCCCGACGTGAAGGAATCTGCCCAGGTGCAGCGGATGAAAAAATTCATGAACTTCATCGGCGAGGGCGTGGGCGAAAAATTCCTGCGCGAAATCCGCCGCGTGACGACGGTCGCCGGCTTCTTCCGCGTCTGCGAAGTTTTTCTGAATCACGACGAGCCGATGGCGCTGGAGCCGCCGATTTCCGCGGGCGGCGAGGGCCGGTGATTTTGCCGGATTCCTTCGCGAAATACCGCACTGGCATCAACTTATCCGCCAATCTGCCTTTGAATCGCGCCGCAGATTTTGTCCGACCATTTTTTCAGCGATGCAGCGTCGCGGCCTTCGAGGAGCAGCCGGGCCTTGGGTTCCGTGCCGGAGTAACGCAGAAACACGCGCCCGCCCTGGGCTTTCAGTGCCTTCCCGGCTTCGCTGACGAGCTTCGTCAGGCCATCGAGTTGCTCGAACGGTATTTTTTCGCGCACGCGAACGTTGGTGATGAGTTGCGGAAAGCGCGTCCAGCATTTCGCCAGTTTCGAAAGCGTCGTTCGATTCGCCTTCATGATGCGCAGAGTTTGCAGGACAGCGACGAGTCCGTCGCCGGTGGTGCTGTAATCGCGGAAAATCAAATGCCCGCTCTGCTCACCGCCGAAGTTGAAGCCGCCGCGCAGCATTTCATCAATCACGTTCTTGTCGCCGACGGCGGTGCGAACAATTTTCCCGCCGGCGGATTTGATCACGGCCTCCAGGCCGGCGTTACTCATCACGGTGGCCACGAGCGTTTTTTGGGCCAGCGCGCCTTGCGCGAGCATGTCGAGCGCGGCGATGGCCATGATGTCGTCGCCATCAATCAACCTGCCCTTTTCATCGCAGAGCAAAACGCGGTCGGCGTCGCCGTCGTGCGCAATGCCAATGCAGGCTTTGTGCTCGACGACCTTGCGGCAAAGATTTTCCGGATGCATTGAGCCGCAATCCCGGTTGATGTTCATGCCGTCGGGCTGGTTGCCATAAACGATGACTTCCGCGCCGAGTTCGCGCAGGACGCAGGGCGTGGATTTGTAGGCCGCGCCGTGCGCGCAATCCACAACCATCCGCATTCCTTCGAGCGTCAGACCGCGGGGGAACGAGGCTTTGGCAAATTCAATGTATCGTCCGAGCGCGTCGTCAATGCGCACAGCCTTTCCAATTTCATCGGCGGTCGGGCGGATGTTTTCGATTTTGCCGCTGAAAACGAGATGCTCGATTTCGTCCTCAATTTTGTCGTCGAGCTTGTAGCCGTCAGCGCGGAAAAATTTGATGCCGTTGTCGGCGTAGGGGTTGTGCGAGGCGGTGATGACGATGCCGGCGTCGGCGCGCAGGCTGCGCGTGACGTAGGCAACCCCGGGCGTCGGCAGCGGGCCGATGAACAGCACGTCCACGCCCATCGAAAGAATGCCCGACGAGATGGCGTTTTCGAGCATGTAGCCGGAAAGGCGCGTGTCCTTGCCGATGACAATTTTGTGGCGGCCGCGCCCGCGTGACTGGCGTTCGAGGTTCTTGAAAACTTGCGCGGCGGCGCGACCGAGTTTAAGCGTGGTTTCAGCAGTGACCGGTTCAACGTTGGCCGTGCCGCGGACGCCGTCGGTACCAAAGATTTTTTGGGGTGAACTCATGACTATTTCCCAAGCGACGGAACGATCACATCAACACTGGACGGTTTGACACTCACCAGCGTCACTCCGGGTGGTGTTGAAACATCCACGCGCCGGTGCTTCTCCTTGCCGGACTCAATGCCCGTGAGGTCCACGACCGCGCGGATTTGATTCGCCTGCAAAACCGCCATGACGTCGGGCCGGCCGCTGACCGTGACGGCGACCGTGCCGGGCATGACGCGGAAATTGCGCACATCCGAGGCCTCGGAGACAACCAGCACTGGCAGATCGTCATAAGTCTGTTTATCTCCGGCAAGCGGCGCGGTGGAATTTCCGGATTCTCCAAGAATTTTGTTGACGGTCAGCCAGATGGCGACCGCCAGAACGACGGAAAACAATTTCCAGCCTAAATCTTTTATGAACCAGTCGCGCAGCGCCATAAAAATTCAGTGTCCAGTTTGTTTAAGCGCCGGGCGCGGCTCGTTTTTGGTGATGACGGCGAGGCCCAGCTTGGGGCGCTCGCCGAAGCGGGCACGCAGCCATTCGACGCCATGGCGTGATTTCGTCGGTTGCACCAGCACGGAGGTCAGGAAGGCGCGCAATTCCTCCAGCGACACACCGCGCACGAGCTGGCCTTTGTAGGCGTGCGAAATCATGCCGGTCTCCTCGGACACGACGACGATGACGGCGTCAGTTTCCTCGCTCAAACCAATCGCCGCGCGATGGCGCGTGCCGAGCGACTTGTTCAAATCCTGGCGCTGCGTCAGCGGAAAGATGCACGCCGCGTAGGTGATGCGGTCGCCCTTGAGAATCACGCCGCCGTCGTGAATCGCGTTGTTCGGGAAGAAAATCGTTTCCAACATTTCCGGCGTCGCCTCGCAATCCACCGGCACGCCGGCTTCGACGGCCTCCTGCAGCTGGATGGATTGTTCGATGGCGATGAGGGCGCCGATTTTCACTTCGGCCAGGCGTTCAACCGTTTGAATGATGACCTCGATGCTTTCACGTTGTTCGTGTGCGCTGGCGAAGAGCGGCAAATTGCCGAGTTCGGCCAGCATCCGGCGCAATTCGGGCTGGAAAATAATGAGCACCGCCACGGCGAAAAACGCCGAGAACGTGACGAGCAGCCAGCGCAACACCTGCAATTTCAGCAAGGTCGTCACCAACGTCAGTGCCAGCAGCACGATGACGAAGCCAATGACAACCGGCCAGCCGCGCGTGCCGCGCAAAAAGCGGAAGGCGTAATAAATCAGCACCGCGAGGATCAAAATTTCCAACGCGGGACGCCATAAATCCTGAATGTGAATCTGGTCGGGCATCAATGTCTCTTCCGGGCCAGCACCGCTTCCATCATGCGCGCGGCCTGGACCGTCTCCGCCACGTCATGCGTCCGGATGATTTGCACGCCACCGGCGATGGCAAGACTCGCGCTTGCGAGCGAAGCTGGCAAGCGTTCATTCAATTGGCCGCCGAGCAATTTTCCGATGAACGACTTGCGCGAAACGCCGAGCAGCAACGGACGCCGCCACTTTGTAAAACTCTCCAGGTTCGCGAGCAACTGCAAATTATGTTCGAGCGTCTTGCCAAACCCGATGCCGACGTCCAGCACGACCTGGTCGGCGGCGACCCCGCAGGCGTTCAATCTTTCCAGCCGTTCACCGAAAAACTCGCTGACTTTGCACACCACATCGGCATAAACCGGATTTTGTTGCATCGTTTGCGGCGTGCCCTGCGCGTGCATGCAAATGTAACCGGCGCGAAATTCCGCCGCAATCCTCCACATCGAGTCATCTTCACGGTTGGCCGCGACATCGTTGATGATGCTCGCGCCAGCTTGCAACGCCGCGCGCGCGACGGCGGGTTTCATCGTGTCAATCGAAAGTGGAATTTTGACTTTTGCCGCGAGTTTTTTAATGACCGGAATGACACGGCGCAGTTCTTCGGCTTCACTGACCGGCTCCGCGCCGGGGCGCGTGGATTCGCCGCCGATATCAAGGATGTCCGCTCCCTGCCCGGCAAGTTCGAGCGCGTGGGCAACGGCGGCCTCCGGATTTAAAAACTTTCCACCGTCCGAAAACGAGTCAGGCGTGACGTTGACGACGCCCATGACGAGCGTTGGCCGCGGGAAGGCGAATTCAAACTGGCGCGCGCGGAAAATCATTTGGGCGAGATCCGCACTCAGACCTTGCGCCTGAAATAAGCGATGGTCTGCGTGAGGCCTTTGTCGAGTTGCACTTTGGGCAACCAGCGGAGGATTTTTTTCGCGCGGGTAATGTCGGGCCGGCGTTGTTTCGGGTCGTCCTGCGGCAGCGGCTTGAATACGATTTTGCTGCGCGAGCCTGTGGCGCGGATGATTTCCCTCGCAAATTCGAGCACGGTCAGTTCAGCCGGATTGCCGATGTTCAACGGCAAATTGTAGCGGCTCATCATCAGGCGGTAGATGCCTTCGACCAGGTCAGACACGTAACAAAAGCTGCGGGTCTGTTGGCCTTCGCCAAAAACAGTGACGGGTTTGTTTTTGAGCGCCTGGCTGATGAACGACGGCACGACGCGACCGTCATTGAGTCTCATGCGCGGGCCGTAGGTGTTGAAGATGCGCGCGATGCGCGTCTCGACCTGATGCTCGCGATGATAGGCCATCGTGAGTGATTCGGCAAACCGCTTGGCCTCGTCGTAGCAGCCGCGCGGGCCGATGGTGTTGACGTTGCCCCAGTAATCCTCGGTTTGCGGATGCATGAGCGGGTCGCCGTAGATTTCGGAAGTGGAGGCGAGGAGGAAGCGCGCCTTTTTCTCCTTTGCCAGGCCAAGCGCCTTGTGCGTGCCGAGTGACCCGACCTTGAGCGTCTGGATTGGGAAATTCAAATAATCGAACGGGCTGGCGGGCGAGGCAAAGTGCCAGACGTAGTTCACCGGTGCATCCAGAAAGAGGAATTCGGTCACGTCCTGCTGGATGAATTTGAAATTGGGGTTGCCGCCGAGGTGCGCGATGTTGTCCACGGTACCGGTGATGAAATTGTCAATGCCGATGACCTTGTGGCCGCGCGCCAAAAGCAAATTGGTCAGATGCGAGCCGAGAAAACCGGCGGCACCGGTGACGACGGACGTTTTTTTCATCACGTTAAATCGTTGAATCGTTAAATCGGGTTCAGCGTATTGAAAAACGATTCAGCAATTCAACGATTAAACGATGCAACCACTCATTTCGCGCCGGTGGTGGTTAACACCGCGGGGATGGTCCGCAGCAAAATTTTCAGATCAAGCCAGAGTGACCAGTTGTCAATGTATTCCAGATCAAGCCGCACCCACTCCTTGAAATCGGCGATTTGGTTGCGTCCGCTGATTTGCCAGAGGCAGGTGATGCCGGGCTTCACGCTCAAGCGGCGGCGGTGGGCCAGGTCGTTGAAACGTCTTACCTCATCCACCGGCAACGGACGCGGACCAACGAGGCTCATTTCGCCGCGCAGGACGTTGAAAAGCTGCGGCAATTCGTCGAGGCTGTAACGGCGGAGCCATTTGCCAATGCGCGTGACACGCGGGTCGTTGGTCACCTTGAAGACCGGGCCGCGCATTTCGTTCATCGCCTCCAGCTCATGTTTGAATTGCTCGGCGTTGGTAACCATGGTGCGGAATTTGTAAAGCGTGAACGGCGCGCCACTGAGGCCGGAGCGCTGCTGCTTGAAGAAGACCGGACCGGGCGAAACACATTTGATGGCGGCGGCAATCAGCAAGAACAGGGGCGAAAGCAGAATCAACAACACCAGCGCGCCGAAGAAATCCATAAGCATCTTGGCCAGGCTTTGCCAGGAGGTTTCCGGCGCGGAGCGAAAGACCAGCAAGGGATGGCCGAACAATTCATCCAGGCTCGCGCGCGCGATTTGCGTTCCAAAAAAGTCGGCAACGAGCCAGGCATCGACACCCTCGAGTTCGCAGACTTTGATGACGCTTTCGACCCGCTCGAAATACGCCTGTTTGGCGCTGACGATGACGCCGCTGGCGGAATGCTCATGAAGCAGTTCAATGAGCTGTTGGAGTGGTGCTTCAATAAAATTGAACTCGCCCACCACTTCGATGCCTTCGTCGGTCCGCTTTTCCAATTCATGGCGCACCCGGGCAATTTCATTGCTTGCGCCGACAAGGATGAAACGGCGTTTGTATTGCGCCTGGGCGAGTTTGCTTTTGTAAACGGAAGACAAAATTTCTTCCTTGAGATACACTAGGGCGAAACTAAGGCAACCGAACCATACTATCACCCAGCGCGGCACGTTCAGGTGCAAGGCATACACGGCGAGCACCAAGCCGGCGGTAATGAGCACGCAGCCTTTGAAGAGTGGCCACAGAATTGCGCGGCGCGGACCCAAAATGGGCCGGTTGTAAAAGCCCTGCAATTCCAGAACAAACGGCGCGCCCGGGATGAGCACAAAGTAAAGCCATCCGACATTTTCAAACGCATCAGGCGGCAGGGTTTTGAGATCCAACCATTCGATAATCTGCGGATCGGCGCGCAAAACCGTCATGAGCAAGAAACTGAGTGCAAAGAGAAAGGCGTCCACCAATTGGTTGACTTGCGCCCGCATCTGACGATCACGCCGCAGCATGGTTTAATTCAATTTAAGCGAACACTTACATTAGTAGATTTTTTCGCACGACGCAATTTTATCACTTCACTATGGCGGGGTGGCATTTGCAGGTTTGGGCGGCAACTGAAATTCCGACACCGAGGCCGCAATCAGTTTCTTCATTCGCGCAAAAGTGGCTTCTTCCTGCCCTGGCCAGCAGACGGAGAAATACGAAATATACGCCCAACGTTGCAGGACGCCCGTGCGCAACAGGTCGCGCCCCAGCCACCACATCCGCTGGTAATTGTCCGTCGTCTGCTCGCCGTCCGCCACGAACCAAAAAACGTAAATCCCGCGCGCGGCAACTTTTTCCCCATCGGGCGTCTGGTAGGAATTTCCGACCACCCATTTCGCGACAGGCAACTGATAATTTTGCGCGCCGGAAACCGGAACGTTCACGACGGTTTTTTTGTTGATGCTCCAGCCTTGTCCGGGCAGGCAGTAATCCGGTTTGTGAATGCTCGTGCGATCCGCGCCCATCAAGATGACATTGGCATTAACTTGAAAACCATCAGGCGCGACGTAGCGGCGTTGCGCGTAGCTCGTGTCTTTGGGCAACGTGTACAAAACGGTTTGGTCTTCCGGCACATTGGTGGAAGTGAAATCGAGAACGCGCTCCGGCAAATCAATTTTCATCACCACGCTGCCGGGAATGGAAACGACTTTAATTCCCGGCGCACCTAATTTTTGATTGGCGTGAAACCAATCCAAGGCGGCAGCGGCACCGCCAATCAACGCGACCACAATAATGAAAACTATTTTTTTTTGGATTTTCATGCTTGCGGTTTTTCAACAAATTTTTTCTCCAGCCACCGGCCGACTAGTAAAAGACCGAAGATGGCCGGAATGTAAGGCAGCAGACTGATAATTCCCAGCGGTCCGCCTTCATGCACATAATCGCCCGCGCTTTGTCCGCCAATTTCCGCCGCAACAATAATGCAAAGCATTCGCACGAGATTGCCCAATACCGATAGCGGGAATGCCAGCACCATTAAAAATAATCGTTTCCATGGCGAACGAAACATCATGAAACCGTAAGCCGTGGCGAGCAGAAAAATGGCAACGAGACTTCGTATTCCACTACAGGCCGCTTGCACATCGTATTGATAGGTGCCCGACGGATCAATCAGTTGCGTTCCTATCCGCGTTACATCAATGCCCAGAATCCAGTGCGACACCACTTCCACTAATTGGCAGACCAGCAGACGCAGCGGAAAAGTAATAGGTTCCAGAACGATGCCAAGCGGCACGGAAAAAATAAAAAGAAAAAATGGAAACAGGCTGTTCCGCAGCCATGCGCGTCCCCAGGCCAAACCCATCAATCCATAAATTCCGATGAAAAGTGCGACGGTGGAAACGCGCGGTTGTTGAATGATAAAACCTATGACGTGCAGCGCCAACCCCAGAACGACGAAGCCTAGAGCGGGCAGCCAGATTTTCAGAGGCAATTCCAGAAGCTCTTTGCGTTTCCACCAAAACAAGCCGATTACCAAAAATGGGATCAGATTCCCCTGAGCGTCGTCATCGGAAATGACTCGACTGTTGTATGCGTTAAACATCCATCGAAACAATGATGGCGTATTGATGTAACCAAAGGTTGCATTACCAAGAAATTGAAATAACATCAGCCAGACTGCCAACAATGCAAAAAAAAAGGCTTTGTTCGGCAGCCGACGCCAACAATCCGAAAATTCGGCTTGAAATTTCCTGAGTGTTTTGGGCTGAGATCGTTCATTCGTGTCCATACAAATCAAATTCATACTTATTAGATAACAGCTTTTGACTATTTTACTCAAATAAAATTATTCTTAATACGTTATTTTTAACTTATTGCAGATACCCGTGGGCAAAAACGACACGAACTT
>JBEKJN010000080.1:0-10554 GCA_050011235.1 Verrucomicrobiota bacterium
GGGTGGGGGATTCTGGCCTTTGCGGCCACAGTCACGCTCTCCGGCATCATTTGGATGCAGGCGTTGCAATATCAGATGTCCTCAACCATCTACGGCATGTGCTTCTTCGCCGATTGCGCGTGGGTGATGCTGGCGACGGCGTATGTCGTCGCGATGATTTTGCAGCGCCAGCGCATTTTGAATGACGTGCTGCACGACAACCAATTTTACTACCTCGGCACGCTGCTTTTTGCGTTCACGCTGTTCCATGCCTACGTCCATTTCGCGCAATATTTTGTCATTTGGAACGGAAACCTTCCCGAAGAAACCTTCTGGTATATCCAGCGCGAAAAGGGTTCCTGGTGGTGGGTCAGCATGGTCATCATCTTCGGCCATTTCCTGCTGCCGTTTTTCGTGCTGCTGCCCATCCGCGTCAAATCCAGTTTCAAAATCATGCTGCCGGTTTGTATGTGGGCATGGCTGATGCACTTCGTGGATCTGTCGTTCAATATTTTGCCGGTGGCATATCCGGCGGCCTATCCGTGGCATTGGATTCTGGTGCAATTCGGCTGTCTGGCGTTCATGGGCGGGTTGTTGAGCTGGGCTTTCCTGAAAGATTTCAACGCGCACGCGCCTTTCCCGACGAAGGACCCGCGCCTGCTCGAGGCCATGGGAATTGCCGACGCTGAGATCATCGGCACGCAAACCACCGAAGGCGAACAATGAATCAGGAAACGAACAACCACACCCCAAATGGCGCCGCAGCGGCGGCGCTGGGGTTCCTCATTGCCTGTTTCATTCTCGCTGTGCTCATTTTGGCTATGAAATATTCGGCGCATCCGCCGGCGATTGATGCCGACCGCGCCGCCGCACGCGCCGAAGCGCTGACCGAATTGCGCACTGCCGAATCCAACGCGCTCAACCATCCCGGTTGGATTGACCAAAACCGTGGCGTCGTGCGCCTGCCGATTTCCGTTGCGCTGCAATTCACCGAAAATGAATGGCAAAATCCGGCCGCCGCGCGCTCAAATCTGATTGCCCGCGTCGGGAAGGCCGCCGCACCGGCGCCGGCGGCCCCGGCGAAACCCAGTCCTTTTGAATGACCGAAATGAAGACCCAGGACGCCAGAGCCGAGACCCCAGACCCGAAGATAGACGCGTCCTGCCGCGTGCCGTTGCTGGCGCTGTTTGGCGGCGCGGCGCTGTGGCTCGTCATCGGTTCCGTGCTGGCAATGATTGCCTCGATCAAATTTCACGCGCCTGATTTTCTCGCGGATTGTCCGTGGCTCACCTACGGCCGCGTGCAACCCGCCGCCGACAACGCACTGCTTTATGGTTTTTGCATTCCGGCGGCGCTCGGCGTGATGCTCTGGATTTTTGCGCGCTTGAGCCGGACGCCGCTGTGCCTGCCGTTCGTGCCGGTAATCGCCGCGAACCTCTGGCATCTGGGCGTGCTCGTCGGCCTCGTTGGCATTCTTATCGGCGACAGCACCGGGTTCACGTGGCTGGAATTTCCGCGCGGCGGCCCGGTGCTGCTGTTCGTCGCGTTTCTGCTCATTGCGATTTCTGCCGTGGCCACGTTCGGCGAACGGCGCGAGCGGGAATTGTTCCCGTCGCACTGGTTTTTGCTCGCGGCGCTGTTGTGGTTTCCATGGATTTACGCAACGGGCAATCTTTTCCTCGTCGCGTGGCCGGTGCGCGGCATCATCCAGGCCGCGATTGATTTTTGGTTCGCCAACAATTTGCTCTTTGTCTGGCTCGGCCTCACCGGTCTTGGCGTTTCGTTTTACTTTCTGCCGAAGTTCGCCGGACGCCCGTTGCAAAGTCATTACCTGGCGTTGTTCGCGTTTTGGACTTTGATTCTTTTCGGCACCTGGAACGGTATTCCCGCCGGCGCGCCGTTGCCGGCATGGATGCCGGCGTTGAGCGCCGTTGCCGGCAGCCTGACCATCATTCCTGTTCTTGCCGTCATCGCCATCATGTGGAAGACACTTTGCGGCTCGACACACTCCGAGCCGAGAGGCGGACCATTTTGTTTTATCCGGTTCGGTCTCGCGGCGTTTGTCCTCTCGTCATTGATGCTCATCGCGATGGCGTGCCCGCAAATCAGCCGCGTGACGGAATTCACCTGGTTCGGCCCGGCACAGACGCAACTGCAACTTTACGGTTTCTTCGCCATGACGATGTTCGGCGCGATTTATTACGTACTGCCGCGGGCGGTCGGATTTGAATTTCCGTTCCCGAAACTGGCGCGTGCCCATTTCTGGATTTCAATGCTTGGCGTCCTGGTGCTCGTCGTGCCACTGGCCATCGGCGGCGTGGTGCAAGGTCTGAAATGGGCGAATCCGGGTGTCGCACCCGTGGACGTGGCCAGGGCCACGCTGCCATTCCTGCGCGCCAGCACCACCGGTTTGTTGTTTCTGCTGTTCGGTAACCTGTTGTTCGCCCTGAACATTTTCGGGCTGACGGTCATCTGGAAACTCGCGCTGCTCAAAAAGGCCATTGCCATCGTAAAAGCGCCGCTGGAAACCGTGTCCGCCTCCGCTTCGCTACGGCGCGACCGCGCCGCAGCCGAAGACGAAGGCGGGGAGGTGAAGGCATGAAAAACGGCGCAGCGGTTTTTCTCGCGGTGTTCATCGCGCTCGGCGCTTCGTGGTGCGGGTTTGTGCTCGCGCCAGCGTGTCAACTGGGCGGCGCGAAACAGACCACCATCCTCAATTCAACCGACCTTTATCCGGTTGGCCGGCCCGGCGAGGTAAATCTGGGGTTGCAGGTCTATCGCGCCAACGGTTGTGCCGCCTGTCACACCGAACAGGTCCGGCAAAATGGCGTTGCCTGCGACGTGGTGTTGACCAGCGCGGGCAAAAATCCAGAGTTGGTGAGCAACCTCGTTTCCACCCTGAAATTGAACGGCCTCACCAAGGAAGTGGCTGATGCCGTGTCCGACCGGATTTCCACCGCCGGCGGCAAAGCCGAGATTCATGTCGTCGCCACGGGGCCTGACATCGCGCGCGGGTGGGGGACACGTCAAAGCGTCGCGGAAGATTTTCTTTACGATGACCCGGTGCAACTTGGCAGCCTGCGCGCCGGGCCGGATTTATCGAATGCCGGCGTGCGCGCGCCGGATGCCAAGTGGCAATTACTTCATCTTTACTCGCCAAAAAGCGTCGTGAAAGGTTCTGCAATGCCACCATACCGCTATTTGTTCAAATGGCGCAAAATGAAAACCAGCACTCCATTACCCGATTCTATGGCGTTGTTATTGACTGATGTAACTTCAAACGGTGGCGGCGTAGGTTACGAACTTGTCCCGACTGACGATGCAAAAAATCTTGCGGCGTATCTGTTGAGCCTGCGTGCCAACGTGCCGTTGTATAGCGCGCCTTTCACGCAGTAGGCACGAGCGACTGGATGCGCAAGGTTTTGACAGGCAAAAACGCAAGACGCGCAAGCAATTCACCGCGTTGCACTGCTGGGGCGTTCAGTCAGGCTTTACGCCTTTGGCCTTTGCGTTGAATGAATCCACTCAATCGCCCAGCGCGCGTGTTCGGCAATCAACGACTCGGCATCACCGGTGGCCTTCTGCAAAGCGGGCAGGGCGGAGGCGCCGCCAATGTTTCCCAAGGCAACGCAGACGTTTCGCAGCAGGCCGCGACGCTTCGTCCGCAATACCGGCGTGCCGGCGAAGCGCGATTTGAAACGGGCTTCGTCAAGCTGAAGCAATTCGATCAAGTCTGGTGCGGCCAGTTCCGGACGTGCGTGAGTTTTCATCAAATTGCCTTCGCGCGCGAACCGGTTCCACGGACACGCTGCCAGGCAATCGTCGCAGCCGAAAATCCGGTTGCCGATGGCCGGACGGAGTGCAACCGGGATGGAACCCTTCAGCTCGATGCTGAGATAGGAAATGCAACGGCGTGCATCGAGCTGGAACGGCGCGGTGATGGCGTTGGTGGGGCAGGCAGTGATGCAATGCACGCACTTGCCACAACGATTTTTCTCCGGCGCGGCCGGTTCCAATTCCAACGTCGTGATGATTTCGGCCAAAAAAATCCAGTTCCCCAACTGCCGGCTGATGACATTGGTATGCTTGCCGATGAAGCCGAGGCCGGCGCGCTGGGCGAAGTCGCGCTCCAACAGCGGTCCGGTGTCCACATACCACAGCGAGCGGTTTCCATCGCCGCCAAGTTGATTCACAAATTCCGTCAACCTTTTGAGCTGTTTGCCAAGTACATCATGGTAATCGGTAAAGCGGGCGTAGCGCGCCACGATTCCAGTGGTAGGAGTCGAGGTAACGAGACTCTGACTGGAAAATGTTTGAGCCTCCTCACGTCGGCTCCTACTTGAGTTGGAAATTTCATAACTCGCCGCCAAAACAACAACGCTTTTCGCGCCGGGCAAAATTTTCTGCGGATCAATGCGCTTCGGCCCGGTGCGTTCAAGCCAGGTCATTTCGCCATGCTGCTTTCCGGCCAGCCAGTTTTGAAATTTGTCCGCGCTGGCGGGCGCGGCCGCGGTCGTGAACCGGCAATCGTCAAACCCCAATTCGAGCGCCCGCTGTCGAATGGACTCCTTCATTGCCGCTTCGATTGCGCGAATTTGAACTGATGCACGACTTGCTGCGCGACTTCGCGGACGGAGCGGATGTCCGTGTTGATCAGCACGTCGGCCTGCCGGTAAAATTGCTCGCGCGCAGCCAGCAGGTCGCGGATTTTTTTCTGCGAGTCGGGCCCGTGCAGCAGGGGACGATGCGTCTGGTTTTTCACGCGCTCCCAGATTTTTTCCGGCGAAGCCCAGAGGCAGACGACCAACGCGTGCTTTTTGAGACTGGCAAGATTCGCCGGCTTGGTCGGCAGACCGCCGCCGGTGGCGATGAGAGTGCGTTCGCGTGTGGAAAGTTCCTCGGTGACCTGTTGTTCGAGCGCGCGGAAAGCCGGTTCGCCGTCCTTGGCAAAAATGTCGGTGATGGTGCGGCCGATCCGCGACTGAATCATTTCATCCGTGTCGAGGTAATCGAAGCGCAACTGGTCGGCCACCAACCGGCCGACGGACGTTTTGCCGGTGCCCATGAACCCGATGAGCGCGAGGTTGACGATGCGGCGGTCGCTGTGCATGGCCATGAATTTACGCAATCGGGGCTGTGACGCACGCCTTTAGTTGGAATGACGAATGACTAAACCATGCCGCTCCACGGAATGACTAATTCCCAAACCATAATGACGAAAGAAGCCCGAAGTCAAAATAAACAGCCCGGCTGGCGCGCTGGTCATTGAGTCATTTGGAAATTCTTTAGACATTCGGATTTGGGAATTAGTCATTACATTACCGGCTTGTCGTCGCGGTATCCACCATCGAAAGATCCCCCGCTCGACACGTCCGCCAACGGCGTTTAAACTGGCTGCGTGAAATTGCCACCGCTCATCCTGGCTTCGACGTCACCACGCCGTGCGGAATTGCTGCGGCAATTGAACCTGAATTTTCAAGTCGTCCCCGGTGATGTGACGGAAATGGCGCACGAACATTTGTCGCCGTGGGAACTCTGCCAGCTCAATGCGCATCGCAAGGCGCGCGCGGTGGCCAAAACAATTCCTGATGCGCTCGTGCTGGGCGCCGATACGCTGGTTTTTCTCGATGGCGAAATCATGGGCAAACCTGCCAACGTCGCCAATGCGCAGCGCATGTTGACGCGTCTGCAGGGGCGGACGCATCAGGTCGTTACCGGCATCAGTTTGATTCATCTCCGCGCGTATCGCGAACGCATGTTCGCCGTGAGCACCGACGTGACGTTCCATCCGCTTGATGCGGAACAAGTCCGGGATTATCTGGCGAAAATAAATCCCCTGGACAAGGCGGGCGCCTACGCGATTCAGAAGCACGGCGACTGGATTGTTGCCGAGATTTCCGGCTCGTTCAGCAACGTGGTCGGTTTGCCGCTGGAACAGTTGCAGGCGGAATTGAACGCCTGGAAATAGCAAGCGGGGTTATCTGATGAGTTTGTTGTAATCTTCGTGTGTGCCGATCCAGACCCATTCAACGCCGTCTCCGACTTGGTGCCCCAAGGCGCGATAATGGTCGCCGATGCGGACGGAAAAGCGTTCGCCGCGACCCGCGAGTTTCTTGAAATCAAGCGAAGGATGATGATGATTGTCGCACCAGAGCCGGTAGTTTTTCGCCGCCAGTCGTTGGATGGGTTCGGGCAACTCCATGTAAAGCCGCCGGAACCGTCGCGTGGCTTTGGAGGTCATTTCTTGTCAGAGGGCCAGTCGTGGAGTTGACCGCCTTGACGTTCGGTGTCGGCTTCGGAGAAAAGAAAATCAAGTTTTCCCGACGTTGCGTCGCGTTCCATCTGCTCCGTCCACAAAGCGTGATAGCGTGCGCTGATCCACGAAGCAAGCCGGCTAAAATCCGCCGGGGCAAGCCGTTGCACCGCCTGCTCGATTTCCTCAACCGTGCTCATGCTGGCAAACTAACCGATTTACGGAATAGATTCAAGCGCAGGTTAACTCCTGCCAGAGCAACACGCTCATCCGCTGGCCGTTTTCAAAACAGTCCAAATCGAACTTCTCGTTGGGCGAATGGGCGTTGTCCTCCGGCAAGCCGAGGCCAAGCAGCAGCGTGTCCGCGCCGAGGACCTTTTTGAAATCGTTCACAATCGGGATGGAGCCGCCTTCGCGCAACAACACCGGCTCGCGGCAGAACGCTTCCCGCAACGCGCGCAGCGCCGCCTGCGCCTGCGCGCTCTTGGGTGAAACCATATACGCCTCCGCACCGTGGCCGGCTTGAATCTCCAGACGCACCGTCGGGGGGCAGATTTTTTTGAGGTAATCGCAAACGATTTTGCGGACATGCGCCGGCCTTTGGTTCGGCACGAGGCGGCAGGTGATTTTGGCGCGCGCCCAGGCGGGCACGATGGTTTTGCTGCCCGCGCCTTGATAACCGCTGGTCAGGCCGTTGATTTCAAACGTCGGCCGGGCGCTCCGCTGTTCGAAGGGCGTGAAGCCGCGCTCGCCGAACAGCTTTTTCACGCCGATCAATTTCCGGAGTTCGCGTGGCGTGATGGGCAGGCGTTTGAATTGTTTCCGTTCGTAGGCCGACAGCGGCGCAACGTCGTCGTAGAAACCGGGGATGGCGACGCGGCCGTTTTTGTCACGCAGTCTGGCGAGCAACTGGCTCAGGGCCATCGCCGGGTTGTCCAGCGCGCCGCCGAAAATGCCGGAATGCAGGTCGCGCGACGAGCCGTGCACCGTGATATCAAAGGCGATGATGCCGCGCAACGAATACGTCAGCGCGGGATGGTCCGCGTCGGGCATGCCGGTGTCGGAAACGACGACGGTGTCGCAGACCAGTTCGCGCCGGTGCGATTTGAGAAATTTCGCGAGGTTCGCACTGCCGACTTCCTCTTCGCCTTCGATGACAAAGGTGAGGTCGCAGGGCAGGGGAGTGCCGGTTTTCAGGTAGGCTTCGACGGCCTTGAGATGCGCGAAGTGCTGGCCTTTATTGTCGGTCGTGCCGCGGGCAAAAATCGAGCGGCCCTGGATGCGCGGCGCGAACGGCGGCGATTTCCACAAGTCGAGCGGGTCCGGCGGCTGCACGTCGTAATGGCCATAAACCATGAAATGCGGCTTGCGCGACGAATGGGTTCGGGGCGTTTTGGCGAGCACGATGGGATGGCCATTGGTGGGGCAAATCCGCGCGTCGAGGCCGATGTGACGGCAATGCTCCGCGAGCCACTCGGCGCAGGCGAGCATGTCTGTTTTGTGTTGCGGCTGCGCGGAGACGCTGGGAAAACGCAGGAACGCGCACAACTCAGCCACAAACCGGGCCTGGTTGCGTTTCAAATAATCGAGCACGACTTGCATGATGACCAGCTAATCCCCGAAACGCGCGTTTGCCAAGCAGAACCGTCGGAAAAAATCGTTATTACGCGGTTTCGCAATGGCATCGGCATCTAATTCATAAGGCCAAGGCAACTCCGTCGCGAACGCCCTGAGACCTGACAGCAGATTGCATCCGATCACAACTCATGTGAGGGGTATGATTTTGTCAACCACACAAATCCGCGAAGGGGAAGGAGATCTCCGTTGATGTCTTAGCGGCTTTGTATCAGACCTTCATCCAAGACTTCGCGCACCTTGCGCGCCAAAGTAGCCGTCATGTAAGGTTTTTGGAGGAATCCAGTGCCCGGCCGCAGCACGTTGTGATGCCCCAAGGGATCCTCGGTATATCCCGATGTAAATAGAACCTTCGTGTCCGGATGAGACGTGCGGAGGGCATCTGCCATTTCTTTGCCGCCCATGACGGGCATGACGACATCCGTCAGCACCAAGTCAATTTTCCCATCGTGTTGCCGTGCCAGGCGAAGGCCTTCCTCGCCATTAACCGCTTCAACAACGGTGTAGCCTTTCTCCCGTAATGTGGCAACGGCTAATTCGCGCACCGCTGGTTCGTCCTCGACTAAAAGCACCGTTTCGTTGCCGCCGGCCACCTCTGTCGGCAGGTTGCGAACGCGCGGTGGTTCAAGCGCCGATTGCACCTGAGGGAAGTAAATCTTGAATGTCGTGCCGCTTCCCAACTCGCTATGCACGTTGATGTGGCCAGCATTTTGTTTGACGATCCCGAAGCAAGTCGCCAGACCCAGGCCCGTGCCTTCGCCCGAAGGTTTGGTGGTAAAAAAGGGTTCAAACAGGTGCGCTTTGACTTCTTCACTCATCCCGGTGCCGGTGTCCGCAATGGCCAGCATGACGTAGTCACCCGTATCCATATCGGGAAAATTATTTAGGTGGTTTTTGTCCAGTGTGGTGTTGGCAGTCGTGACGGTCAGTTTGCCGCCGCTGGGCATGGCATCGCGGGCGTTCACCGCGAGGTTCATGATGACCTGTTCGATTTGGCCGGGGTCGGCCTTGATGTGCCCTGCTGCCGGATCGAGTAACGCGCAAAACTCGATGTCTTCCCCGATGAGCCGGCACAACATTTTTTTTATGTCAACAATGACGGCATTGAGATTCAGCACGCGGGGTTCAATCACTTGTTTGCGACTGAAAATCAGCAGTTGCCTCGTCAGTCCCGCGGCCCGGTATGCGGCTTTCTCGATTTGTTCGGCGTTTCGACGCCGTGGATCATCGGCGTCCAATTGTCTTAACAAGAGTTCGCTATGACCCGTAATGGCGGTCAGAATATTGTTGAAGTCATGGGCCACACCGGCGGCGAGTCGGCCCACGGCCTCGATTTTTTGGGCCTGACGCAGTTGCTCCTCGCTTTGACGTAAAGCCTCTTCTGCGGCTTTGCGTGCCACACGCGTCTGGGCTTCGCGCAACTCACGTTCAATCGCGGGCGCGAGCCGCGCCAGGTTGCGCTTCATGATGTAGTCATGCGCGCCAGCCTTCATCGCCGCCACGGCCGTTTCCTCGCTGACCACTCCTGATACCAGGATGAATGGCAGGTCGTGTCCGCTTTCCTTCAACAGTTGCAACGCCTCGAACCCGCCAAAGTGGGGCATCTCGTAATCCGAAATGACAATGTCCCAGGCTTGCCGTTGGAGCGCCGCCTTCATGGCCGGTGCGGTGCAGACGCGCTCGTAAACCGGCTGATAGCCGGCCTTCCGTAATACGCGCACCAGAAGCAGAACATCGTTTTCCGAGTCATCCGCAATCAAAGCCCGCAAGGCCTTGTTCGTGACGCCCGTTTCAGATGAATTACTTTGGTCTGGCGGAATGATAATTTTGTCCATTTGATTCTCCGGCTTCGCCCGTCAGGGTGAAGCAAAATGTTGCGCCTTGATTGACGACGCCCTCGGCCCAGATTTTACCCCGATGGCGGTGAATGACCCGCTGCACGGTCGCCAACCCGATGCCCGTGCCACGAAACTCGCTCTGATCGTGCAGACGCTTGAATGGCTTGAACAAATTACTCGCGCGCGCCATGTCAAAACCCGCGCCGTCGTCGCGCACGAAATAGGTTCGGGCGCCGTTGGATTGGGGCAGTGCCCCAAATTCAATGCGCGCGCGCGGACGATTCGCCGTGAACTTCCACGCGTTGCCGAACAAATTCTCCAGCACGACTCTCAACAATTGGGCGTCGCCCTCGGCGGTCAGCCCCTCGGCAATGACCCAGTCCACCAGCCGGTCCGGGTTTTTTTGTTTCAAATCAGCGGCCACGGCATTCGCCAGGGCGGTAAGATCGAAATGGTCCACCAGCAACTCTTTACGCATCATATTGGACAACGCCAGCAGAGCATCAATGATGTCCTGCATGTGTTGGCAGCTCCCCCGCAGCCGCTGAACGCAATCCAGGCCCTCGGGATCGAGCTGGTTGGCGTAATCTTCCATCAGGATGAGGCTGAAGCTATCGATGTTCTGAAGCGGCGAACGTAAATCATGCGAAACCGAGTAACTGAATGCTTCCAATTCTTTATTGGCGTTTTCCAGCTCCATCGCGCGGTGTTCCAGTTCCTTGTTCAATTTGGAGATTTGTTGTTCCACCTGTTTGCGCTCGGTGATGTCGCGAATCGCGCTGGTGACCACCAGTCCTTTTTCGGCGGCCAACGGCTTGGTACTCACCTCGATCGGAAACTCCCGACCGT